>JASHUH010000194.1 GCA_030040115.1 Acidobacteriaceae bacterium
TTCGATTGCCCTGAGTGCGCCCTCGATTTGCGCATCGGGGCGGCGCTGGTGGACGAAGCCAAAGCTCTGCCGCGGGAAACGGCTTCACCCGCTGCGCCCGCTGCGCCGGCGCCTGAGGCCAGCAAGCCAAAGGTGTTTCTATGGTGGCGGCCGGTTTTTGCCGCGCCGGCGTTCGCTCTGTTGGTGGGTGTGATTGCCTACCAGAATCTGGCCACTCTGCCCGCGCTGCAAAAAGAAGCTGCGCAGCCAAGGCTTTTGCCCTGGACCCTGCTGCATGCGGAGACCAGGGGCGGCGGGCCGCTGGTTTTGCAGGCGGATCGCACCCAAGGCGCGGTGCTGCTCATCGATCTTCCTCAGGACTCGGCCGATACGTCCTATGCCTTCGATCTGTACAATTCCCATGGCCAGCGCATCTGGACAGAAACGGCAGGAGCCGTGGGCGAGGGACGTACGGTTTCCATTCTGATTCCCGGCCCCGCGCTCGAGGAGGGATCCGATATGCTCGCCATCTCCGGCATTGCCGCCAATGGGGAGCGGACGGAAATCGAGCGGCGGAGTCTCGACATCCATTTCGCGAAATAGAAGCATTCCACTTTTTTTGAAAGAGGGCCTGCACCCGATGGCAGAAGAGATCGAGAGAGAACATTTTTATCACGCCGAGGCCACCGCGCTCGCCGGAGAGTTGCGGCTGCCGCTGGTCCAGGAAATCAAGCCCCAACTGTACGCCAAGCTGTCCGAGCGCGGCGGTTACTTGTCCCAACGCGCCCGCGACTACCGCCTGGAGGGAGTGATCTCCTTTCGGTCGGCGTATACGCAGGTCGCCGGCAATCTCGATCCCAAGCCCGGTCACGGCTGGAGCACCCTGGCGACCGCGGCGATCGAAGACCTGAATGTGCTGGATGTGGTGACGGCGGACCGAGTGGTGGCGCAGCTTTCCACGGAGCACCCGCTGGTGGGCTATGTACCCAAGGTCACCTTTCTCGGAACCCGGTTTGAGAATCTGCGCATCGCCGGACATCCGGTGAACCTGGAGCTGGACCCCCATCTTCTTGGTGCGAAGCCGGAAAACGATGCGCCTTATGGAAGCCACCCGGGCTTCCTTGAACGGATCTCGAGTCAATTCGAGCGGATCGGCGCAATTTCCGGTCTTCCGGGGGAAGTTTTTGAGCGCTATAATCGAGTTCCATCTATCCCCTCTGCCCCGGAGTCGATCGAATGTTCGTTGGTGAACCAAGCGGAAGGTTCTTTTCCCGGGCGATGCTTTGGCCACGTGATCGACGTGCCGGACTTCGGGAGAATCTACCTCGCCACTTTGCGTTTGGAGCAGTCGGACTTCCAAGATGGAGTCCCAAAACAGACCCTGATCAGGCTGACGATGATGGAGCTGAAGCTGGGCTGCCTGGCGAACGGCTCGATCGCCGTGAACCCGGCCATCGTCAACGGACATACAAAGCCGTAGCCTGGCTGGCTGCGGCGTGCGTCGCGCTTGTCCCCGCGCGCGGCGATCGCGGGCCTTCCGCCGCCGCCGACTTCGCCCGGACCTATCTGCTGTTTGAACATGGACAACTGGAAACCAGCCAGAATCTGGCTGCGGGTTTCGTCAAGCGGTTCGGCGGCGCCAGCCCGGAGTGGGCGGCCAGATTCCGAATCCTGGAGGCGGAATCGGCAGCCTGGCGGGGGTTCGACCCGGTGGTGCTGGCCACGATTTCCGGCCACTTCCCTGCTCTCGACGATCCTGAAATCCAGATCCGGCGCTTATCGCTTCTGGCGCAAGCGCATGCCCATCTCCATCAGTTCGGTCCAGCCGACGCAGAACTGCGGCAGGCGCTGGCAATGTGCTCGGCCCTGCATGCGGGGGTGTGCAGCAAAGCGTTTGAAGCGCAGGCGGGGCTGGCCATCGAGCGGGGAAACTATGGGCAAGCCTTCGGCTCCTATGCGCAGAGTCTAGACGTGGCTCGCCATTTTGGCCAGCCGTTCGATGAAGCGGAAGCGCTGATGAACCTGGCGGTGGCGTGCATGCTGGAGGAGCGCTTCGATGAGGCCATCGATTGGCTGCGCGCCTCCAATCGCGTGGCCGGGACGCTGGACGCCCAAGACATTCTTTTGAATAACACCGGCAATCTGGGTTGGGCGTACTACCGGCTGGGCGACCGGGAGAAGGCGCTGGGATTGTACGAGGACGCCGAGAAGCGCGCCATGGCGCTGGGCGATATCGATGGCGCGATTACCTGGATCACCACCGCGGAATATGTGTACCAGGATTCGCACGATCTGGCGCAGGCGATGAGTTCGTACCGCGAAGCGCTCAAGCTGGCCTGGACCATCATGAATAAAGACGATATTGTCAATTCGCTGGAGGCCTTGGCGCACGTCTCGGTGGAAGAGGGCAAGTTGAACGAAGCCGTCGGTTATTTGCGGCAAATTGGCCCCCTGATGCGCGAAAATCCCAATCGCCTGGACGTGCTGGACGTGATGCTGGCGCAAGGGAGAATCGTGGCGGCGCGGGGCCAGGATGCGCAGGCGGAATCGCTGTTCCGGACGGTGGAAGGCGACCCGGCGAGCCAGACTTCGATGCGCCTGGGAGCGCAACACGAGCTGGCCAAGCTCTACGAATCCGAGGGCCGCAGCGGCGAGGCGGAACAAATGTACCGGGCTACGCTGACCACCTTCGAGTCGGCGCGGGCGCAGCTCAAGAACGAAGATTCCCGGCTTCCTTTTTTGGCCAACGCCGCGGAGATTTACGACGATTACATCCAGTTTTTGGTAAAGCAAGGCGAGACGGACGAGGCTCTGGCGGCAGCCGACCAAAGCCGCGCGCGAACCCTGGCGCAGGGACTGGGTCTAGTGTCGAATAACCAGGCGTTCAGGCCCGCGCTTCTGCACCCGGCCCAGATTGCGCGGAAAGCCCAGGCGACTCTGCTTTTCTATTGGCTGGGCGAGAAGCAGTCGTATCTATGGGCGGTTACGCCGGCCAAGACGGTTCTGTTCCCGCTGCCGGCGCGGAGCCGGATCGAGCCGCTGGTCGAGCGATACCGCAAAGCCTTGCTGGGGCCAAGCGATGCGCTCGATGCGCCCAATCGGGATGGATTGGCCCTCTACCGCATGCTGGTCGAGCCGGCGCGGAAGATGATCGCACCGGAGGCGAAGGTAGTGGTCTTCTGCGATGGGACGCTCAGCGAGCTCAATTTCGAGACTCTGATTGCGCCGGAGCCCAAGCCGCATTACTGGATCGAGGACGCAACGGTGATCTCCGCTCCGTCCCTGTACCTGCTGGCGGCGGCCAAGCCGCCCGCGGAGGCCGACCGCAATCTGCTTTTGATCGGGGACGCCATTGCGCCCAACCAGGATTTTCCCGTGCTGCCGAAAGCCGGCCTGGAGATGCAGGAGATCGAGCGGCGCTTCGCGACGGATGATGAGACCGTATTTACGCACCAACGGGCGAATCCCAGGGCCTATCTGGCCAGCTCACCCGGACAGTATTCCTACATTCACTTCGTCGCCCATGGCGTGGCGAGCAGCACCGATCCGCTGGATTCGGCCATCATCCTTTCCCGCGCCAATGCCGGCGAGGACTCGTTCAAGCTCTATGCGCGGGAAATCATTCAACATCCCATTCATGCGCGCCTGGTGACCATTGCGGCCTGCGATGGCAGCGGGGCGCGCTCCTATGCCGGTGAGGGATTGGTGGGGCTTTCCTGGGCGTTTTTGCGCGCTGGCGCCCACAACGTGATCGCCGCGCTGTGGGAGGTAAGCGACGATTCGACCCCGCGCCTGATGGACGCGCTTTATCAGGGCCTGGAAGAGGGATTGTCTCCCAGCGCCGCGCTGCGCCGGGCGAAACTTGAGCTGCTGCGCGGGCAAGGCGCTTTTCGCAAGCCGTTTTTCTGGGCGCCTTTTCAGATTTACACGGGGCTATAGAGCGTTTTCCGAATATTCTGCTTCCAAGGAGAAAATCAGATGGCCCTTTATCTGGCAATTGGCGAATATATCGATCCAGGACCCTTGCTGCCCCCGCAACAAATGGCGCACATGGTTGAGCAAGTGGTGCTGCCCAGCTTTGAGGCGATGGCGAAGCTTCAGGATGAAAAAAAGATCGTGGCAGGCGGAGTCTACGCCGGGGAACGGAAGGGCTGCTTCATCCTGGACGTGGCCTCGAATGACGAGGTCAACCGGATGCTGCTCGCTCTGCCCTTCTGGGGTTTGTTGCGCTGGACGGTGATTCCGATGCAAGGCTTCCGCGAGCGGGCAGCCGATGAGCGGAAAGCCGTTGAGGCCATGAAAGGCATGATGAAGCAGCCTTGAACAAGTCGAAACTCTCGACAATTCGCCCTCGGCGGCCAAAACCATGTCGATTCATTCACTCTATCGGCACGGCTCCGCGGCCTTTCAAGACTCAAGCCTTCCCTGTGTTTTTCCGCAGCCCGTAAAGCCATAACCTCCTGGGCTGAGGATCGCTCAATGCGCAAAGAACTCGCCGTGGCCGCCGTTGGCCCAGGGATTGTAATGG
>JASHUH010000195.1 GCA_030040115.1 Acidobacteriaceae bacterium
ATACTCAGCCCCTCGCGCAGCATGTCTTCCGGCATATTGAGCGGAGGCAGGAAACGGACGCAGTTGCTGTAAAGCCCTGCGCGAATCAGCAGGATACCCCGCGAGACCGCGTCGCGAATGATCGCCAAAGCGTCCGCCGGAGGCAGGGGTTCCTTCGTCTCGCGATCCGCCACCAGCTCGATCAACTGCATGGGTCCGAGGCCGCGAATGTCGCCCACCATCGGAAGCTTGTCCTTCCAGCTTTCGAGAATCTCGCGCATCACAGCGCCGAGATGGTTGGCATGAGCGAGAAACTCCGGCTGGCGAATCATGTTCAACGCCTCGATCGCCGCGGCGCAAGCCATCGGTGAACCGCCGTATGTGCTGCCCACGCCACCCAGGTGCGCCGAGTCCATGATTTCGGCTCGCCCGGTGACGCCTCCGATCGGCATCCCGGCGCCCATCGACTTGGCGGTTACGACCAGGTCTGGCACGATTCCATAGTGCTCGATCGCGAATATCTTGCCCGTGCGTCCTGAACCGCATTGGACCTCGTCAACAATCATCACGATGCCGTGCGTTTCCGTCAGTTCACGAATCCGGGCAAGAAAGCGCGGCGGCACAGGCAGGAATCCGGCTTCGCCCTGCACCGGCTCAACCAGCACTGCGGCCACTGCGGAGGGATCGACCTGGCTGATCATGGCGTTGTCCAGTTGAGCGACGGCAAAATCCAGATACTCCTCTTCGCTCATCTGCTTAGGACGGCGGTAGAGGTTGGGAATGGGCAGCCGCACGATCTCAGGCGCAAACGGTCCGAAGCCGCTCTTGAACAGGGAATATTTGCTGGTCAGGCTCAGCGTGAGCAAGGTGCGGCCGTGATAGCCTCCCTCAAAACAGATGATCGTCGCACGCCCGGTATACTTGCGCGACAGCTTGATCGCGTTCTCCACGGCCTCCGCGCCGCTATTCGCAAACAGCGTCTTTTTGGGGAAGCTGCCTGGCGTCAGCTCATTCAACAGCTCAGCCAGCTCAATATACGGCTCATAGGTCGCCACCAGAGCGCAGGGATGGATATAGCGTTCGGCCTGCCGTTGAATCGCCTGCACCACGGGAGCCGGCGAGTGACCTACGGCGAGCATGCCAATGCCGCCAGCCAGGTCGATCAGGGTGTTCCCATCGACGTCGTAGACCAGTCCTCCGTCGGCCCGTTCTACGACCACATCGGTCGAGCGGGCCAGGCCGCTCGGAACCGCCGCCGCACGCCGCGCCAACATCTCCTTGGCGCGCGGGCCAGGGATGGAAGTCTCTAATCGGATATAACTCATTGCCCTCTCCCGTGAGGCGCCACGCACCTCCGTGGCCTGATCGAGCACCAGCAAAACGCTGTAATTGCCGCAAACCGGGTCCAGAAGATAGTCCTCGAGCAGGCCGCGCGGCTCGAAGCCAATCTTCATCTGCACCGATAGCGTGGGATCCCAGATCGATCCATCGACGACCCGGTTGTAGTAATCCTCCACCGACATTTGCGACCGAAACCGCGAGTAGCCAGGAAACATTCCCGCAGTCACCTGGCCTTTGAGGCCGAGTTTCCAGACCAATTCCTGCCGCGCAGCATAGAGCGCGGTCGCAAGCCCGCGTCCCCTGTAGGCGGGGTCGACCCCGAGGTCTGCGCCGTAAAGCCACGCGCCCTCGGGCTGGTGGGAGGTGAGCCAACCGCCCTGAATGATGTCTTCGAAGGTGTGGTGGTCGTGTTCGAAGTCAAAGTCGAGACGCAGCGTGGTGGTGGCCGCGACCACGCGGTCGCCGTCAAGCACGGCAAACTGGCCTTCGTTGAACAACTCCGTGTGCCGCCGATAATGGCGGGCCTTCATCCGTTGCTCATCGGCCAGTGTGGGAAAGCACGCAATCTGCAGCGCCTCCATCTGAGGCGCAAACTCGGGGCGCGCGTGGGTGACGACGAGTCCTCCGTCAAGTTTTCGGTAGTACCAGCGCAACCCATCCCCCTCTCATTCCTGCCATCAATTTACAGTGCAGCTCCTCGAAATCCCACAGCTTTTGCCATGAAGCAGCTTCCATCGCAACCAGGCTCCCATTACGCGTAGCAGGTCATTCCTGCGTTGTTGACGCGTATCGGAAAGAGGACAAATCCTACGCTGGATTGCGCCGCCTTTCCTCTGCCCGCGCCTTGGGAAGTTCTCATTCCGCCGCTCCTTCAGGAATGGGTTCGGCGCTCGCCAGGTGCGCATCTCCGGCAGCCGCCCGTCCTCTTTCATGGGGCTGCGCGGCGTTCATGTAGATCGCGCCGCAGGCCAGAACGATCATGGAGGTAAAAACCATGCCGTAATTCAGGTACCACGGACCGGCGGGGCTGCGCGGCCATACCATGTCCAGCAAGGCGCCGATGCCAAACATAAAAGCGGCGATATTTACCGGCCATCCCCATCCCTTCAGACGGAATTGCCCGGCTGGACGCCAGCCCCTCGCTCGTGCGATCAACGCGCCCAGCACGATCATCTGAAATGCAAGATAAATGCCCGCCGATCCAAACACGATAATGGTTCGTACTGCGTTATCGAGAAAAAACCCGATCATCACGATCCCAACCGGGATGAGTCCGGCAACCAGGAGCGCAATCACGGGCATTCGTGTGCGCGGGGAGAGTCTGGAGAGGTATTCGCTTCCGACGATCATGTGGTCTCGGCCATAAGCGAAAAGCAATCTGCTGGTCGCGGCCTGCAGGCTGAGAAGACAGGAGAAGAAGGAGATCAGAACTACGGCGATAACCACCCGTACCCCCACTGCGCCCATGGCCTCGCGCAGCACCGTGACCACGGGGTCAACATCTTGGCCGGAAACGGCAGCAGCCATGTCGGGCACCGCCAGCACCAGCGCCAGGCACACAAAGATTGCAGCCGCGCCACCGATATAGATCGTCATCCTCATGGATTTGGGAATCGTGCCTCCAGGATCAGGCGTTTCTTCCGCCACATCACCGCAGGCTTCAAAGCCATAGTAGGCAAACATGGCAGCGACGCTCGAAGCCAGGAATGCCGGCAAATACGAACCATGACCCTGCACATGATAGGAATCGAAGAGAACTGAAAAGCTCTGATGCCGCGCAAATAGCAGGAGATACAGGCCCACGGCGACGGCGCCCAGCAATTCGCAGATAAAGCCGGTCATGGCCACGCGCGCCAGCAGGCGGGTGCCGCTGATATTGAGCATGGTGGTCGCGCACACCATCCCGACTGCAATCCAGATTGCCGCGGAATGTGAGGCATGAAATCCCGCCAATTGCGCCACATAAGGGGCGCCGCCCACCGCCACGGCCGCAATCGTGGTGCAGAGCGCCCATAGGTACACCCAGCCGGCCATCCACGCCCACCGCTTTCCGACCAGGCGGCGCGCCCAGGGATAGAGCCCGCCGGAGATGGGATACTGCGAGACCACTTCTCCAAAAATGAGGCATACCAGCAATTGGCCCAACCCCACCAGGATGTAATTCCAAAACATGGGAGGGCCGCCACTGGTAAGCGCCAGCGCAAAGACGCTATAAACGCCCACCACCGGAGACAGGTAGGTAAAACCGAGAGCGAAATTCTCCCACAACGACATTGTCCGGTCAAATTTGGAGCTATAGCCCAATGCTTCAAGTTGTGCGGAGTCGTTTTCTATGCTTCCTTTGGCGTGGCTGCGAGCCATTGCGGTCACCTAAACATTCGGAATTTCTCAAAGGTGGAACCCTGGATGTGATCCTTGTTCAAGGCAGGAAATTTTGGGGAATTGAGCCCATCGTTTTTCGAGAGATGGCTCTCCATCCACCCTGAAGAATGGAGGATGCTCGCAAGTTTGCAACATTTTAATAAAGTTTGTCAAATGCTTTCCGCGCCCACCATGTGCGCCGCGAACCCGTGCAGTTCGTGGCGGCGCCCGTGAGGGTTTGCCGGTCTATCGTAGCCTCGCGTCTAAAGTTCCGGAGTCACCTTGCTTCAGAATGTCGGCGGGGTATTGATCCACAGAACGGTGGTCTTGGTCTTTCCCGGATTGCTCCAGCGATGCGTTTGCATGCTGGTGAAATAAAAGCAATCCCCTTCCCGGAGCAGGAAGCGCTCGACTTCATCGAGCCAGATCTCGATTTCGCCTTGAACCACGAAGACGAACTCTTCGCCTTCGTGGTGATAATGCCCGCCGCTCGAGGTTCCAGGCTCCAGATGGAACATATGAGCTTCCATCAAAACATTGCCCGGGGCCAGCAACTCCATCTCGATGCCGGGTTCATTGGAGATTCTCTTGCGCTGATTTGGATGCACCAGACTGGCTCGTGATTTCGAGCCGCGCTTCTCGTTTCCGAAAAACGACAGGATCTTGGTGTTGTAAAGAACCGAGAGCTTTTGCAACGTCGAAACCGAAGCATGCACTTGGCCCCGTTCCAGGCAGCTAAGGAAACTTGCTGAAAGACCTACTTGGGCCGAGGCCTCGGCGAGCGATAGGCTGCGTTGTTGTCGCATGCGGCGCAGCTTTCTGCCGATGAAGCGGTCGGGTTGATTGATCGCTGGCGCGCGATTCCCATTCTTAGGTAGTCCGCTATTGGCTAACAGATACCGGATGGCGTCAATGTTCATCCCTTTATCGATGCGAAGGTGCTGAACCTCCTTCAGGTGCTCAATCTGTTGAAGGCTGTAGACACGGTAACCACTTGGGGTACGCGATGGGCGGGCAAGTCCAGCGGCCTCCCACTGGCGAAGCGCCGACGAGCTGATCCCGAGTATCGATGCCGCCTCCGAGATACGGAACTCGAGAGTGGAATTAGACTGGACAGCTTTGCCGTGATCGGTTGCCGGGCGGGATTTCATAAGGCGCATTATACTCGTTGGCTTAGATTTCCTTCCTTCGTCCGATGAGCATCCGCAACGACCTCTAGCCTGAGTGATCGCTGGATGGCGTCGAACGCAAAACGCTCGCTTTCGGTTCGGCTGGTGCATGTGAATCGCTCAGGTCTTTCCTGTTTCTTACCGGACTATCCTCGCTCGCACACAAGCGATGCCGGAGAACCAAGAGCCTACGCAAATGCTCTTTGCAATTTGACAGCGCGGCGAGCCATCACTAAGATTTCGGAATTATAGTAATGTTTACGAGGGAGCGCAACGTGATTTCAGGACGCTCGCTTAGCGGCGCGACGATTCCCGCATGAAGCGCCAGACGGGCATAAGGGCCACGGCTGGAGGCGCTATGGCCTTGGTGCATTTTCGCCGCAAAGGCGGGCCGAAAAAACTCCTTGAACCCTCCCCGCCCGACGCGGTCAGGCTTCATTTAAGGCAGCAGATTCGCGCTTCAGCAAAGGATGCGGGGATCGGTCAGGAATTCTTTAAAGATTTGGGCCGGTATGGAACGAGCGCGAAGACAAGGCTGAAATACGGTGAGAGGTGATCGCGTGCACCAAAGCTCGAGAAGGGACTTTCTCGGTTCATTCGGACCGGTTGCGCTTATGCCTTGGCTTGGCGCCACGCCCAGGATTACGCTTTCCAGGAATGAAGTTGGCGACACAATGGACGAAAAAAGTCGTGCGAAGACTGGGGCTACCGACGAAGTGAAAGCGGTCAAGGTTGATCGGGTGGAGTGCCCCAACTGGCCATTGCAATCGTTGGGCGCGGTCGTGGTGCACGGCGACCCCGATGCGAGCGGGAAAACCGTGTTCGAGAGCGAAGATCGCCAGATCACCGGCGGGCTCTGGAAATGTTCGCCAGGAACTTTCGACCTTACGTTCACCTGGGATGAGATGGCGCTCCTGATTGAGGGGGAACTCGTCATTGAGGAGCCGTCGGGGCGAAAAGTTCGGCTTCTGCCCGGAGACTTTTTCTCCGTGCCGCGGGGAGCCAAGACGCGCTGGATGGTCATTAAGCCGATCAAGAAGCTGTTTTTCTCCCGCGAGTAGACCGCTGACCCGCACGTTTACCATAGTCAGAATCGGCCAGATCGAGAGGTAAAGCATGGCGCTCCCAATGACTCGCCGCGATTTCATGAACGGGGCTGCTCTCGCCTTGGGCAGTACGTTGCTGCCCGCCGCACAAGAAAGCGATCGGCTATTGTCCGTCCCGCCGCCTCTTGGAAAAGGGCCAGACGCTTCCGCGGAGGACCCCTTGCTGGCTGGCGGCATCACACCCCAAGACCCGCGATACTACCCTCCTGCGTTACAGGGAATGAGAGGCAGCCATCCTGGTTCCTTTGAATCGGCGCATGCCTTGCGAGACGGCGAATTCTGGAAGCACGCGGGGCGCTCCGGCAACGCGCGAGAAACGTACGACCTGGTAGTCGTCGGAGGCGGGATCAGCGGACTCGCGGCCGCCCACTTTTTTCGGTCGCGCGCGGGAGCAAAAGCGCGCATTCTCATCCTCGACAATCACGACGACTTCGGGGGCCATGCCAAGCGCAATGAAGTGAAGATTGGCGATCGCCTGCTCCTGATGAACGGCGGCACGCTGGGCATTAGCAGCCCGACTCCTTATAGTGCGGTGGCCGACGGACTGCTTCGCGCCCTCGGAATTGATCCACCCTTGCTTCAGTCGAAGTGCTCGCGGCCCAGTGTCTATCGCTCGTTAGGATTGCGGCCCGGAATGTTCTTCGACAAAGAGACCTTTGGCGCGGATCGCCTGGTTGTCGGCGCGCCCGGCCGCGGCTCTCGGCGCGGGGGCGCAGCAAGCGCGGAAGACTGGGAGAATTTCCTGGCCAAGACACCCTTGTCTCCGGCTGCGCAACGCGATATTGTGCGGCTTGAGACTGCGCATATCGATTACATGGCAGGACTCACCTCGGCGGAAAAGAAGGACCGCCTTTCGCGCATCAGTTATAAGGATTTCCTTCTCCACTATGTCCAAGTCGATCCGGAAGTGATTGCGTTCTACCAAACACGCACGCATGGCGAATGGGGCGTCGGCATTGACGCCGAGCCGGCGCTGGACCTGTGGGCATGGGGCATGCCCGGCTTCCAGGGAATGCAACTGGATCCGGGGGTGACGCCCCGCATGAGCTATACGGCAGCCGGCTATTACTCCACCGGCGGATCCTATTCATTTCATTTTCCAGACGGGAACGCGTCCATCGCTCGGCTTCTGGTGCGCGATCTGATTCCAGACGCAATGCCAGGTCATACCGCCGAAGACGTGGTGACCGCTCGCGCCAATTATGCCCATCTGGACCGCGCGGACGAGCCAGTGCAAATTCGCTTAAACAGCACCGTGGTGCGCGTGCAGCATGCGGGAGAACCGGAAACCGCAACGGAAGTCGACGTGTCTTATTCCAATGCGGGCCAGGTCTCTACCGTTCGCGGACGGAGCGTTGTGCTCGCTTGCTGGAACACGGTCATTCCCTTCTTATGTCCGTCCCTGCCTGAGGCGCAGAAAAATGCGCTGCTCTACCTGGTGAAAGTGCCTCTCGTGTACACGACCGTGGGTATCCGCAACTGGTCCGCGTTCCATAAGCTGGGGGTTGCGAACATCTCCGCGCCTGGAAGCTACTTTAGCGACGTCAGCCTGAACTCCGTGACCGATATTGGCGAGTACAAGAGCCCGACTTCTCCGGAGGAACCAACGCTGCTGCATCTTACGCGAACACCCTGCCAGCCTGGCCTTCCGGTTCGCCAGCAGCAGATTGCCGGGCGCATGGAAATCTTTAGCACTCCATTTTCCACCTTCGAGCACCATGTTCGCGAGCAATTGGGGAGAATGTTAGGCGCAGGCGGTTTCGATCCGGCACGCGACATCGAAGCCATCATTGTCAATCGCTGGCCGCACGGCTATGGCTATGAATACAATTCGCTGTTCGATCCGGATTGGCCTCCGGACCAACGGCCGAATGTGATCGGTCGCAGACCATTCGGGCGCATCACTATTGCGAATACCGATTCCGGGGCCACGGCGTACACAGATGTCGCCATCGATCAGGCCTACCGCGCCGTCAACGAAGTGTTCGCCACGAAGTCTGCGGACGAAGTTCCCCACGAAGCGGCGGCGCGTCCTGCGCTTGCTTGATATGACTTGAATCAAACCCTCGGAAGGCTTGACGCGATTGCCGAGCTTACTGGAGAGTTGCCCGATTCGCTCTTTGCATGCATTGCCATTGTCTCCTGGATGGCGCGATAGGCCTGATCGATGGCGGCGTTGGTGTAAGCACGGCCGGCGGAATCCGAGTTCGCGATGGTGATGCGCCCGAACGGCTTCCGGCCGATGACGCATGGCCGCTCGGACGCGGGCCGGCCGAGCGGCTCGAATAAGGGATTGTATTCGTAGGCGTACCCGTGTGGCCATCGGTTGACCGTAATGGCGACGATATCGCGCACCGGATCGAACCCTCCCGGACCCAGAATGGCGCCGAGCTGGGCGCGAATGTTGTGCTCAAACGTAGAGAACGGGGTCGTATACAGCTCCATGCGGCCGGCCCTGTATTGCTCCTTGCAGGGCAAACCCGGCATGCAGGGCGTGCGTAACAGATGCAAGACGCAGGATTCCGACGGCGAAGATGGAAACCGATAGCTGCCGAGGGAAACCGGGAAATCCAGGTCAACATTGCTGAAGTACGAACCGGGGCAGTAAACGTTGTCGGTCCCCAATTTCTGGAAAGCAGTCCAATTCCTGATTTGCACGTTGGTATAGACCAACGGCTCCTTGACGGCGTAGGCCAGGGCCTCTTTTTGCCAGGTGGGCATCTCCGGGCAAAGATAAGGCGCCATGCAGTTGTAACAAGCCATTACGCAATAACCACCCTGCACGGTATATAGCTTGCCGTTCTGCAGATAGGTGACGTCAACGGTTTTGGCCGTCTGCGGGTCGCCGCGATGACGGGCGCGCACCACCGGGCTGTTCAAACGCAGCCGCACCCGCGAATCAGACCGGTCCAAACGCGGATAGCTGACGCGGGCAGTCACAATATCTTCCATCGTGCGCCCGGGGATCGAACCGGGAATCAGCGAGCGCACCAGCATACGAGCGATCGATGCATTGCCGTCGGGGAAATGGAAGATGTAGGGCTCCTCTTTTTCCTCCCGGCGTCTCTCCTCCATGGGGATGCCTTTGAAACCTGGGAAGCCCATATACCGGCAACTCAGAGCCGAGACTGCATCGATGCCGACGCAATAGAGGTCATGCGGCGCTTTTTGGTAGACCTTCACCACGTCGGGGTGAACCTTGGCGTCCTGAAGCAGGAAGCCCTTATAGCTGGTTTTGATCAGCCGGGTCCGCAACTGCTCCGGAGTAAGCCCAGGTAAATAGTTAATGCTCTCGCGGATTAATCGTAAAAGATCCTGTTGTGCGGCCGGAGCGATCGGCATCTCATGGATGCGACTTCCCGGCAGGGGCTCCGTATCGTCACTGAATTGCACCGCGGCGCCCACCAGCAGGCGGTCGGTCCCGAAGCTCTCTTTATCGAAGAAAACCGACGGCTTCAGGCCAAGCGAAGAATAGAGATTGCGGTCAAAGTAGCGATAAAAACGGCTGACGTCGATTCCCAGGTCGCGCAGCAGTCCAATGGCCTGTGGACTGTAAGTTCCTGGAGCTTCGATCGATTGCGTACCCCCATATCCGAGCAGCAGACGTCCATTGGCGTGAAACTCGTTGCGTTTCGCGTGACCGCCAAAGTCATCGTGATTGTCCAAAATCAAGATCCGCGCGTCTTGCCCGGCGAATTGTCGAAAGAAATAGCCTGCGGCAAGTCCGCTGATTCCGCCTCCCACAACCACCAAATCGTAGGTTTCGTGCGTATCCTGCGGAGCCCCTGCCGATTTCCAGAAGCGATGATCACGGAGCAGGTGAGCAGCCTCAAAGGATCCCGGGTGACTCCCACGCATCATGTCCGTCAACCCGGGAGGGTAATAGTTTGCATCTTTCTGGTTGACTCCCTTCGAGAGAAAATACTCCTGCGCGCTGGCGTCAGCTCCTTTTTCTGATTGCAGTGCGCTGGTCATCGCCTCGGGATGCGTTGCCAGATCCGCGAGTGCGCCCCTGGCGCCGAGCAAGCCCATGCCGGCGCCGACGGCGACGCCATTCAGAAAGTCGCGGCGGGTGATCTTGCAGCCCATGCCCGGATCGCGGTCTCGTGTTTTCCGGCTCATTTGCGTATCCTTTCTGCTGCACCCCGACTCTCATGACCGCGAACCGCCGGCCTGAGCATGGAGCGGAGCGACCTTAGGAGGTAACCGCACTCTTGACGCGGTATTCAGCTTCTCGGCTGTCGAGCGCC
>JASHUH010000196.1 GCA_030040115.1 Acidobacteriaceae bacterium
CCCCATGCCCAGAAATCGGCCCGCTGAATGTCAAAGATCCCGCCAGGAACCTGCGGAGAGTTTGCAGATTCAGGGTCTGGCGTATGAAACTCGGAATTCAAGAACCCGAGCCAGATGCCGCGATGATGTGGATGATCGTCGGGTGCAACATTGGTGACGATTTCACCCGAAGGAGTCTCAACCGGGTGGAAATAACAGGCGCTGGGGGCAGTTAATCCAATATTGGACGGTCTTATCGTGACGTAATCCAAAACTACACGGCGATCCGGAGTTATGACTTCAAAGCCGTCGTGACTATGCACCAGCGCGTACGCTCCGTCGGAAGAAGCCTGAACCCGTTTCATCGGGTAGCCACCAGAAAGCAGCAGCCCGGCCGCCGTTAACGCGCTTGCCGTTAAGAGGCTCAAATAGAAAACTCTCATGCATACACTCCAGCGCGAAAGATTCGATCGCCCCATTGACTAGGCGGCTTCCATTCCGGACTATGGTCGCCTAACAGCCTGTGGTAAAAGTCCGGTTTTGAAAGGGCGCGACTTCAGTCGTGCCGTAAGTGACCGGAAATCAGCGTGGCTTTAGCCGCTGAGAGAAGGTATTTGCGAAGCTTCGATTTTCATCACAGGCTGCTAAGCGTCTTTACGACTCGAGCTAGGTTCAGAAAAGGAATTCAGGTTAATGTTATTCATCCTGGAAAAGGGAGAAATCCATTTTGGACTGCACAGGTAAACCTTAATCGGGCAGAGCGAAGGCATACATGGTGTCGGCGCCGGTCGTGATAATGTATTGCTTTCCATTGACAGCGTAACTCATCGGGCCGCTCCCCATTCCTTCCGCAGTGTCGCCCACGTTCACATGCCACAGCGGCTTGCCCGTTTCCGCATCCAGTGCGATAAAGATGCCGTCCTTCCCACCCCCGAACACCAGGCCGCCGGCCGTCGAGAGCACGCCACATTCGGTATAGTTGACCATCTTGAAGTCCCACTTCTTCTCCCCGGTCTTCGGATCAAGGGCGCGGATGGCGCCGTACCCCTCGGCCTTCGTCTTGTAATTAGCGCTCCCACGCCTTCGCATGCCCGCAACGCCGGGCTGGGCGGGAGCGGGCGGCCAGTCAGCCGGGGGCGCCGTTTCTCCAAAGCCGGGCCACCAACCGTCTCCCGTGTACATGTGCATTTGCTGCCATGGAGGAATGGGCCGTTTGCCCGAAAAACCTTCGTAGTTATCCCAGACCGACAAATAGAAGAGCCCGGTTTGGGGGTCGTAAGAGGGCGGATAATAATTTGTGCCCCCTTGCGAACCGGGCATCACGGCAGCTCCGCCCATCGGTTTCGGCCAGTACCTCGAGTTCCTGATCGGCCGGCCATTCTTATCCAAGCCTTCCGCCCAAGTCTCTTTAATAAATGGCTTACCCATAAGGAATTGGCCGGTCTGCCGGTCGACGACATAGAAGAAGCCATTGCGATTGGCCCACAACATCACTTTGCGCGGTTTGCCCTGCCAGTCAACATCCGCTAGTACAGGAATCTGGGTGGAGTCATAGTCGTATTCATCGTCCGGCGTGAATTGGAAATACCACTTTAGCTTTCCTGTATCGGCATCCAATGCGACCACGCTATCCGAGTAGAGGTTATCGAATTTGCCGCCGGGCGACCGCTGATCGCCATTTGCGACAGGATTCGGATTGCCCGTGCCATAGAACACCAGGTTCGTCTCGGGATCGTAGGAACCGTCGTTCCAGACGGGGCTGCCGCCGTGCTTCCAGGTGTCGCCTCCCCATGTCTTGGCGGCGGGATCGTCCACCGAATTCGGAGCAGTGTAGGTCTTCCAGATTTCTTTACCTGTATGAACGTCAAAGGCAGCGAGAAAGCAGTTGGCGCCCATATCGTCGGTCGCGGGTCCGACGATGACCTCGTTCTTGACCACCAAAGGCGGCACGTCCAACTGGTAGCCTTTATTCCAATCGGCGACCTTGACTTCCCATTTCACCCGGCCGGTTCGGGCGTCGATGGCGAGCAGATGATCGCTCCATCCCGTGGTCCAAAACAACGTGTTCCCCTCGATCGCGACTCCCTTGTTGACCATGTACATGCGCTGCCCGGGGAAGTCGTCCGGATTAAACGGACGCGAGAGCTTCCAGAACTGCCGCCCTGTTACGGCGTCCAGCGCCACCACTTCAGTCAGGCTCGTCGCATACAAAACGCCGTCGACGACAATAGGCGTGTTCTCCATTTTCTCGTCAGCGGGTGTGGTGGTGGGTCGCCAGACCCACTTTAGCTGCAGGTTCTTGACATTATCCTGATTGATTTGCGTCAAGAGGCTGTAGCGATCGCTTGCATACGTTCCCCCGTAGGTGAGCCAATTCTGAGGTTCCTGATTGGCGTGCAGCAGGCGGTTGAACGTAACTTGCGCCGGTAAGGAACCCGTTAGTAAGGCAATCACCAGCAACACTCGCAGTTTCATATTCCTCTCCTAAAAAATGGCTGTAACCCATTTTCCCTATCTGGCCTTGTGCTGCGTGAGGGGAATTAGTACGAGATTCCGGAACTCAACCCCACCGTGATCGCCCTGTAACTCGATCGGCCCCGGCCGACCTTCAAATGGGTCGATGGCAATCCCCGTTAGCCCGTCAATCACGCCTTTCTTGTAAAGTGTCTGTCCATTCAGGACCGTAGTAACTTCACGGCCAACCAGGCGGATATCGTAGGTTTGCCACTCGCCCGGCGGCTTGCCCGCGTTCACACTCGGTAAAATGCGCGTGTAGAGCGCACCGGTGCCGTGCATGCCTGGAGGCCTTCCGTAATCAGAGACGATCTGAACTTCATAGCGGCCGCGCAAACCGATCCCGCTATTGCTCCTTTCCCCGATGTTATATTCGGCATGCAGTTCAAAATTCCAGTATTTCGCTACAGTCCTCAAATCATCCGCGTGCCCGGAACACTTTAAAAGTCCGTCCTCAACGCTCCAACCCTCCGCCTTACTGGAATTGACGCCCGTCCACCCTTTGAGGTCTTTCTCGTCAAATAGCTGGATTGGTTTCCCCTCAACCCAAGAGCCATCGTCGTGTTCATCGATCTCGGGCGAGTGATATCCGGTGAACGTCAACGTTATTTGAGGGCTGGTCATCGTGCCCTGGAGATGGCCGTGCACGTATTTCACCTCATATTCGGCGCGGTCGTTCGGATTCGGAGTGACTCCAGGGCGCGATCTGGGTATCCACGTGAAGCGCAACACCCCATTCTGGATTTTTGCGATCGTGATGTCATCCAGACTGCCGTCCGGAGACCCAACGAACTGGATCTTCATATCGGGCGTTCCCGCACCAGTAATACCCAGCCACCATGCAGCGGTGGTAGTGAACTGGGCAAAGTCGGCAGGTTGGGCATGCACCTGAATATCCCAATTCCCATTGAAGTCCGCATCGGCGACCCGCGCGGTTGACGCTAAAGCGGTCACAGCAAGCAGCGCCAACAGCGCCAAGAACGATTGAATGATACGCATTTTTGCCATCTCCCATTCGCTATTCCATAACTGGTTAGGTGCTCTCTCCACATTCCGCATATCGACGTTTAGAAGAAGTCAATCCGGCGCACATCGCGAACTCCCAATGGCTGCTCGCAGCAGCCGTTGGAGTGAAGGAGATACGCTCGTCCATCGCCATTCATATCCCCTACACCATGCGGTTCGGGCCCCCCGCGAATCTTTCTCCGCAACCGGGAGGTTCTAGAAACAGAAATGAGAGGCGGAGGCAATGTAGGAACATGGGCTTTCGGGAAATTCCTCAGCGCGATTAGGGGGTCAACCCTATGAAACTCGAAGAAATTCAACGAAACTTTCCGAAGTAACGTGTAACTTTGGGCCTGTGGAAATGTCAAGAAGAATTTTGCGTCGGATACTTTTCTATCGGAACTTTCTTCGTGTTTTCATCGCCCCGAAAGCCGTGATCCAATTCCTTGATCAACTTGTATGCGGTCTAAATTGCCGCACCGTTGTGGTAGGTTGCGTTGAGTCAAATCGCGGCGCGCCATGCCGCGACCGCTAAGAGACTCTCCGGACAGAAGTTTCTGGCCATGGTTGCCCCTTGCGAACTCAGGATCGACAGGCTGCAAGGTATGGCGTGAGAGCGCATCCAATCGCGTCGAAAATCAGCGAAAGGGCCCGATTCAGCACCAGCCCCGCGCGTACTCTACTGTACTGAAGCGGCAGATAATCGCTCAGTAGGGTTTCGTCAATCTTCCGGTTATCAAAGTTCGCTATAAGCCGGTCCGCCGCGCGTCGAACGTCCTCCTGCATCCAGTAATACCGGATTCGATCGCTATAACTATGCACGCGGAGGCGATGCTGTTCCTCCGGTGTGCCGGCATAGTGTTTTCGCCACCATTCCGGACGGATTAGCATCGCCGACTCGACGCGTTCCCGCAGACCGGAGCGCTGCGCCGGCGGCAGGCATTCCTCTTCGATTGCCGCAAGCGCAAACAGCGCCTGACGCATCGCATAGGTCAATCCCGGCCCCACTTTGAGAATCGCAAAGCCATCCCGAACCAGCGCCGACAGACTCTGCGGTGTCTGATAGTCAGTCGAATGCGCCTCGAGGACCAGTTTCGGATGCCGGTTCAGCACGGATGCCAACTCCCGGGCCCGCGCAGGATCGTAGTCTTCCACCGTCTCGTTCCCGAACTCGACGCCCGGCTGAACGACGAGGGCGATCACGCGCGCCCACGCAGCCTCCAGGCCCGCACGGGAAAATGCGCGCCTGTGGGTTTGCAGGGCTTCCTCCGCTGCCGCCGCAGACGTAACCTGCATCTCCATCGTTTCTGCCGCGCCTCCTGGAGTCGGCACTTCGGTCCCGATCACATAGACCGGCTGGCTTCCCTCTGCCGCAGACTCGGCGGCCGCACACAGCCGCGCGGCTCGATCGGCGATTGCCTCACCCGGTAATTCCCGCGGGTCGTCCGAGCAGGGCATGCTCGCGTCCAGATGGATCTTGGTGTACCCCGCATGCACGAATTCCCGCACCATGATGCAGGCGTTTTCCATCGCCGCTGGGGCGGTGAGTTGCTGCCATGGGAAGGGCCCAAGATGGTCGCCTCCCAGCAGAATCCGTTCCTGGGGAAAGTCGCGCTGCGCCGCCAGGCGGTGGACCAGGTTCCGAAAATCTTTCGGAGCCATTCCGGTGTAACCGCCAGACTGATTCACCTGATTGCAGGTGGCTTCGATCAGCAGCGGTCCCGGTTCGGAAAGGTGGCGCTCCATCGCCGCCTCGATGACCCAGGGATGCGCCGAACAAATCGAAACTAGGCCCCGCTGGCCCGATCCGCTGCGCAACCGACCCAGCTCAGAGAGGTCATTGGACATCGTTTCTTCTCGCTCTCCCATCGCGAGGCAGCCTCAGTAGATGTCCACGTTTTGGACCACGCGGCTGATCGCGCCATTGGGGCTCGGCAGATCCGGCTTCAGTCCGCAGTGAATCGAAGCGAAGAGCCCCAGCATCTGACCGAAAATCACGTCGAGCACAGGACGGTAGAGGTCGGGTATGGATTCCTGGGTTTCCGGCGTCAGCACGTAATCGGCGTCGGCCCGCAGAGAATCCGCCTGCGTCGCCACGGCTACGCGCGTTCGTACGAGATCCTTACTGCCAATCTCCCGCAACAGATCGACCTCGTATTGCCTGCGCTGCAACTGGCTCGAAACCAACGCCACCAACATGGTCTCCTGGTTGAGTGCAGCCATCGGGCCGTGCCGCAACGCCAGAGACGCCTGGCTCATCGTCTGCACTTTCCCCGCGGTCATTTCCAGAACCTTCAGAGCACACTCGAGTGCGGCTCCTGCCAGTGCGCCCGATCCTACGAAGCAGACGCGCTTGTAGCCCGCCTGCGCAAGCTCGCAAGCCAGCGTCGCTGCCGACGGAACCAATTGTTCTCCGGCGCTGATCAGCGCCCGCAGAATCGATTCGTACTGCTTCGTGCTCCAGACGTGCGCCAGAATTTGACCGGCCAATACCATATTCGTAAACGAGCTGGTCATCGCCAGCCCCCGGTCGTGGGTGGCGTCATCCAGCACGATCGAGAGGCAGTTTGCTCGGCCCTCGACCACCTGATTCATGCGGCCACCGCTATTGCAGGTGACTAAAAGATGGGAAACGCCGGGACACTCTGCTAGCGCTCTCTCCAGCACGGCCACGCCCTCCGGGCTGTCACCGGAGCGAGAAAACGAGATCCAGAGATAGCGCTGGTCCCGAAGCACGTGGTCCGGAAAATCAGTCAGCAGACTGGTGCTGGCCACTGGGATCACTTCGCACTGCCACTTGCTGCGCAACAAATGGTGCAGGGACCGGCCGACATAATCCGACGTGCCCGCCCCAATGAGATACACGATGGGTCGTTCCTGCTGACGCCCTCCGACGCCGGCCAGGGACAGGAAATCTTGCAACTCGGCTTCCCGCCTTTGTAAAAGACCAAAGGTGGCGATCCAGGTGTCTGGCTGCTGTGCTATTTCCCGCGGGGTGTGCTCCAAGCCGCGCTCCGTCTGTTCGGTCGCGCTCAACCGCAGCAGTGTTGTCAATGGATCCACTCTTCAGTCTCCTTCCCTGCTCTAGGGGGCGTGATGGAGCAGATTTCTCCGCGTTCGTATCGTAACAAAAGAGAATGTATTATTGTAAATCGAAATTATGCCATGATCCACCAGCTCTCGAGGCCTTCGATGCAGCGAAATCTTCGCTCCGGGAGAAACAGTTTGAACGAACTCTTACCGATGGCGTTCGGGGAGCGGATGCTGGCGCAGAAATCCTGTCAGCAATGCACGGTCACGGAAGGCCTCCGTACCCCCGGACCGCTGAGTGGAGAGCGCGCCAGTGATGTTGCCGGCCCGAGCGCATTCTTCCGCTGAGGCGCCTCCCAGCCAGGCGGAGAGAAATCCGGCGTTGAAGCTGTCCCCGGCGCCGATCGTGTCCACGGGTTCGACCGTCAGCCCCGGAGCCATGAAACGGCGTCTGCGTTGCCGGATCAGGGCGCCACTTCGTCCGCACTTCACGGCGATCAGGGGCACGGTGTCGGACACAACGTCCAGCGCTTCTTCCACCGAATCCCGGTGCGCGATGCGCCGGATTTCGTTTTCGTTCGGGAGCAGAAGATCCACATATGGTAGAAGCTCCTGCAGCACCCCATCCCAGCGATCCTCCGGATCATCATTCGTATCCAGCGAGAGTGTCATTCCACGCTGCTTGAGCTCACGGAAGAGATCCGGCAGCCCAGCGTGAAGTCCTCGAAGCAGAAAAAGCGATGAGAGATGAAAATGCGGAGCCGAAGCCAGATAGTCGATATCGAGATCGTCGACGGTCATGTCGAACATGATGCCGGCGTAAGTAAGAATCCGGCGCGACCGGCCATGGGGCAGCAGGATCGAAACACCAGTCTTGCCGGCGCCCGCGATCGTACAGTGGGAAAGGTCGACGCCCGCTTCCGCCAGCCGCTCCATGGCCAGGCTGCCCATCGGGTCGGATCCCACGCGTGTCACAAAGCCGACGCTACGGCCCAGCGCACTAAGATTGTGGGCGAAGATCGCCGCCGAACTCCCGAGCGTCATTTGGAAATCGGAGGCCAAAATCTCGCGGTCTACCGGGATGGACTCCTGGAGACCGTACAAGATCAGATCGAGGTTGACCTCGCCGGCAACAGTAACATCGAACCTGGCCATAACCATCCGTTTCTCGCTCCGCACGACTGAGCCGTTCCCGCCCTATTCTCCATCTCGCGGCCGCTTCGCTGCAATGTACAGTGGACGCGTAGATTGCATCCTGATGGCACCCTGATGGCGCAACACCTGTGACGGAGTCGCGGCTCCTGGTGTATCCTTCCGAAGGAAAGCAGACGAAACTCATGGCACGCACTGCGGAAAATGGCGGCTCGCCGGAACAGGGCCAGCTTCTGATCGATGAGCGCCGGCAGCACATCCTTTCTCTTATTCAAAGCCAGGGACGCGTGCTGGTCGGCGAGCTCTCGCGGAACCTCGGAATCTCGCAGATCACCATCCGCAAGGATCTGGAGCACCTCCAGAGCAAGGGCCTTGTGAAGCGCAGCCACGGCGGCGCCCTCCGCATTCAGTCCAGCGCCCTTTTCGACCCGACCCTCCAGGAAAAACAGAAGCAGCACTTCCAGGAAAAGCAGAGAATCGCTGCGGCGGCCGCAAAGATGGTCGAGGAGGGCCAGTGCGTCATGCTGGATTCCGGAACCACCACCACCGCCGTCGCGCACGCGCTCAAGCGCTTCTCTCAGCTCACAGTCATTACCAACGCCGTCAACATCGCAGCCGAGCTCGCTAGCACCAATCTGGAAGTCATCCTGATCGGCGGCAGCCTGCGCAAGAACTCTTTCTCCCTGGTGGGACCGCTGGCTGAGGACGTCCTGCAGGAAATGCATGCTGACATCTTCTTCCTGGGAGTCGACGGATTTGATGCGGAAGTCGGCCTCACGACACCCAACTTTCTCGAGTCCCGGGTGAACCGAGCCATGGTGAAGGCGGCTCGCCGTGTGGTGGCCGTCTGCGATTCCACGAAGTTCAAACGGCGGAGTCTCTCGCGAATCGTGCCGCCTTCGGCGATCCACTGCGTTATCACTGACCGTAATCTCCCCCCGGAAACCGCCGAGACTCTGAGAGCACAGAACATCGAGGTGGTTCTCGTCTAACCGTCGACGCAATGACGGTTTCGTCAGCCTCAGTTCGGATAGATCTCGGCGGTTTTATCGCGACTCATATCTCGTGTTCCGCGCCGGAGTAAAGACGGTCGAGATATATCCATTCACCTGCACCTGGCACGTGCGCTCGGTTGGCTGGTCGTTCAAACCCATTGCCGTCAACCGGACCGTATAGTTTCCCGGTTCAGTCCACGCATGACGCGCGTGTTCTCCTTCGAGTTCCACTCCATCGCCGAAGTTCCAGTGATAAGAGAGCGCCGGGTGCGCTACGTCCGAGCGCGCCGCAAAGTCGATGTTTTCTCCGGCATTGCCGGATGACCCGCACTCCACGGTCACATTGGGTCCGCTGGCCGGCAGACTTGTGTCCACAATCTTCACAACCCGCACGGAACGAGGCGCCTGCTCGAACGATACGAAACCGGAAACGATATCGATGGGCTTTTGATCGAAGGTGTCGGTCATTTGGTATGTGCCGGATGGCGAAAGCCCGACGTCAGCGAGGCGAATTCTGCACGCGCGAGGCTCGTCCGTCCAGTTGAAAACCGTCAGGATGCTCTGTCGGTCCGACTCACGGAGATAAAAGATGCTCGGTTGCTGATCGGCGACGGCATAACTCATCAAATCAGTGGGCACGGACGCTTTCCCGAGGTTCACCATATCAATCAGATCGCGATTCTTGATTAGCGCCAAGCGATCCGGAGAGTTCTCTAGTGAGGGCAGATTGTCTCCAATCTCGAGCATTCCTCCCGACACCGCGGCTAATGCGATGGAAACCTGGGCCTCTGCGAGCGTGAGTGGGTGCTTACCTTCGTGCCAGTGCTGATCGGTGATGCGCTGTGCGGACACCGTAAAAGCGTCTGGATCCGACACATAAAAATTGCGGTTCATGTAGTAACGCGCTGCAATCCCGGCTGCGGCGTCGCGGCTCGCCTCAAAGGTGTGCCCGGTGTCCTGGGAGATGCGTCCATAGTCCACATAACCGACCGGATTCAGCATCACACTGCCATCTTTGTCCAGATACACGCCGTCCCCAACGGCTTTGCGGATGATCGCCAACCCCATCCTCTGCGCCTCCATCGCCGTCGTGTTCGGCTTATAGTGATAGCCCTCGATCGCGCTGTCGTCCATGAAATCCATCTTGATGTAGCCGATGCCCCAGTCACGGACGAGTTTTGTGTAGGTCTCGCGCAAATATTGCTGCGCCCCCGGATTCGTAGCGTCGAGAACATAGAGCTGATCTTCTCCATTTACCGCAAAGCCCGCGTGAATAGGCTGACCGTGTGCGTTCTTCACCAGCCAGTCGGGATGATGCTGATAGACCCTTGACCGCTCTGAGACTTCAAACGGAGCCGTCCAGATGCCTGGCGTCAGGCCCAGGCCGCGAACCTGATCCTCCACGGGAGCTAAGCCATGCGGGAATACCGTGGCGTTGGGCGTCACGTACTCTCCGCGCGCGTACTGATATCCCTCGTCGATATGAAAAATCCGGTATCCGAAAGATTTCAGGTGTTCCGATTCCCATTCGGCGTTTGTGATCGCAGTTCCTTCGTTCAGTCCGAAGTAATACGCTGTCCAGCTCCACCATCCCATCAGGGGAGGAGCCGTCACGCGCGCGTGGTGGAGTTGCCGGATCAACGAGCCGTAGGTTTCCAGTTGGGCGTGATAGTCATGGCTGGCGCTGATAGCTAGCGGTTCGGACGAAATCTCGCTTCCCGGCGCCACGGGAAGGCTCAGCTCCACTTGGTCGACAGGCGCCGATTTTTTCAGTGAGTTTTCCTTTTCCATCTCTGTTGTGCCCGTGGAGTCCACTTCATAATGCGCGATACCCACTGCCTCACCTGCGCCTTTGACGTGCAGCCGCAGGATGGTCAGAAAGCGCTCCGAGCTGAGCGCGCCCAGGAACAGACTCTCATGCGAATCGCGGTTATAGATGAGCTGGCTGCCGACGGCCCGGTGCAAGTCATCCTCCGCGTCACCCAGATCGTGAATCCGCATGGCAGGCCGGTCTTCGCTGAAGCTGTCCGAAAGCACGCGGTCCGCCGCCGCAGGCCCCTGCAAAGCCGCTGCGTCGCTTCCCGAAGCATCAACGCAACGCAGGCTCTGGATCTCCACGGATTTCTGCGTGTGGTTGCGCAGCGTAACCTGCAGATCTGCAAAAGGCTCTTGGTCATATGCTCGCAACTGGTACATGAGATCGGGCTTGCCGGTGAGGCCGGAGAAGGTGACCACCCATTGCCGGGCGGGCCCGAGAATTCCCTGCGCAGGAGTGGTCTCCACCGCGTGCCATGGGTAATCCGCGGACCGGAGCCAGCTCCCATCGACCTCTGCTGCTACTCCGGATATCAGCGCGGGATGGGTCGCTCCCATCAACGCAATCGCGTAATTGCCACGAGCATCCACGGAGACCGCAAGTTCGTTCGCGCCGGTGGCCGCACCGGATCCACTCGATGCAAGCAGGAGAAGAAATGCACCGAGCAGACCCTGCCCCAACTTCCTCCCAATGTGGCTCCTCATGGCTCCTCCGGGATCTCTAGCGTGGATTTCGTTTGATTACCTTTTTTATCAGCCTAAGAGTAGAGAAACAAGGGTTCCCTGTCAAGATCAGAATCGTCAAACCAAAAGCCATCATGGGCTTTTGTGGCAAAGTCCATTCGGCCATCCGAGTGTTGAGGCCGGAGGTCGAAAGATTCATTCTCGAATGTGTTACCCTCATCCGAAAGAACCAGTAAGGATAGGGAATCCACCGCTATTTAAAAGAGACTGCTCTCCTGGAGAGCCGCGACGGGGAGTTTTTCATTGTCACAACCATTCTCATCGTCATGGCCGCCATGCTCTTCACCGCCGTCCGCTACCGGCCCATGGCGCGCGTCTATCGGAGCGCCGGTTCTGCCATGAAATTCACTCTGCGTTCGACTACATTGTCGGATGGGCCATGGTCATGGATTACCCGCTCAATCCGCTCGTCCGCACGGCTTTTTGCGCCAAGGCGGCCATGAACATTGTGCCCGGGCCTGGATGGGACTTGCATCCGCTGCTCTTGACCAGCGCCCTTCACAATGTACGGGAAAAATACGTTAGCGTTGGTTTGCGAGCAGGATTCCCTCATGATACTTCGATGAGGAACTATGATGCGCGATTTCGCATTGACATGGTTCGCGGCTGAAGCGTATTTACGTCGTAGGGCTTCTTTCATAGAGCGCCTCAATGTGATTTAGATGCCGGAAAGCTCTAAAGATCAAGCGCAGCCGTGCCCGAAGGCGCGATCGGGAAAGTGTTGGATTTGACGACGACGTGTCCATATTAGAACCGATTTTGTTGAGCTGATAAGCGCCGTTAGTCCAATTCGGCAAAGAATAATGAAGCCATCGCGGTTGATGTGCACAGCCTGTTAGGAGCCGGAAATAGCGATGATGCGAAGATACAGTTGGAAATGTTTTGTGAACGCGGGCCCGATCCTTGCCCTTACTTTTGCTTTAGCCAGCCATGCACAGTCGCTGCCTGAGGCACAGGCAAGGGCGGACTTTCAGCGCATTTGCAGCAGTTGTCATAGCGTAAACGTCGCCACCAGTAAGCGGTTAAGCCATTCCGGATGGCAAAACGTGGTGGACAATATGGTTTCGCGTGGGGCGCAAGGGACGCAGGACGAATTCGATGAAATAGTGAATTATCTCAGCACGAATTTTAGCGCCGGCTCGCCAGCGCCAAAGGAAGCCTCTTCGGAGGAAGCTTCTCTGCCCGCACAGGCCCAACAAGGTCCGCTTTTGGATCCGTCGCAGTTAGCCCGCGCGAAAGAGCTCATTCAAGCAAATGGCTGCCTGTCCTGTCACCGGATCAATGACAACGGATCATACGTAGGTCCTTATTTAGGAGATATAGGTGCTCATCGTTCGGCGGAACAGATACGCGCCTCACTGGTCTCTCCGAGCCAGGAAGTGCTCCCGGAGGGCCGGTCCGTTCAACTGGTGACTCGAGATGGAAAGACAGTTACTGGAAGATTACTCAATCAGGATGGATTCAGTGTTCAGCTCATCGATGCTTCGGGTCATCTGCTGTCTTTTGAAAGGGTGAATCTCCGTGAATTTAAAATCGTCACCGCAAATCCGATGCCGTCTTACGCCAACAAAATAGCCGCTCAAAATCTTTCTATCCTGGTCCAATATTTAGAAAGCATGAAGGGCGCCGGACAGCCGCAATGAAGTTGCCTGTGCGCATCCTGTTGTTTTTGACTGTGAGTTTGTGTAGGGTCCACTCGCCTCTGAGAAATTTCCTCATGATTGTTCCTCGCCACGCTCGGTTTTGGTGTAAGGCGAGAGGGGAAGTGCTCATGGCGCAACAGGTCCGAAATTTCTGTCGGGAGCCCTAACGATGAATTTCTCGCCCAATCGCACCCCCTGTTGCGCCGCTTTGTTCGCGTTGCTGCTTCCACCCGTGCTGGCTGCGCAGCAACCTGCGCCCACCGCCGCGGCCCAGGCGCCGGATCGCGACACCAGCTATATCGATGCCCAGGGCACGGCGCATGTGACCCGCGTGGTCCCGCTGCCTCAAACCCTCAGCCCGGAGGCGCAGCACTACCTGGCGCGGCCCATACCCGACGAGGAGCCACCGCAAACCCTGGCAGAGCGTCGCGCTTCCACCGACGCTTACACGGCGCGGGCGCGGGTGGAGTGGAGCAAAATCTGCTCCAACCAGATCGTCGAAACAAAGATGGCCGGGGTTCCGGTCCGCATCGTCACGCCCGACCCGCAGCCCGAGGAGAATCGCGACATGGTGTTGCTCAACCTCCATGGCGGCGGCTTCAATTCCGACTCCGGCTCCTACACAGAGAGCATCCCCATTGCCTCCTACGCCGGGATCAAGGTCGTCGCCGTGCTCTACCGTCTCGCGCCCGAGCATCCGTTTCCCGCGGCCGTGGACGATTCCGTGGCCGTTTACAAAGAGCTGCTGAAGACCTACGCGCCTTCGCACGTCGTCATCTACGGAACCTCGGCGGGTGCGATCCTCACTGCAGAGGTCGCGGTCAAGCTCAAGATGCTCGGCCTGCCCATGCCGGCGGCGATGGGTATTTTCAGCGGGTTTGGCGACTTCGCGCGCCGGGGCGACTCGGCTGCTCTCTTTTCGCTGCGCGGCCTTTCCGGGCATCTGGATCCGCCCGCATCCGCCCCGCAACTCCCCTATTACATCGGCGACACGGATCCGAAAGACCCGGTGCTTTCCCCCGTTTACGCCGACTTGCACGGGCTGCCGCCCGCGCTCTTTGTGTCCGCGACCCGTGACGCGCTGCTCAGCGGGACGGTCAACCTCGAACGGGCCTACCTGCACGCCGGCGTGGATGCGCACCTCATCGTTTTCGATGGGCTACCGCACGCCTTCTGGTACGATCCCGCGCTGCCTGAAGCGATCGAAGCCAACCACTTCATGGCGGATTTTTTCCTGAAACATCTCCAGCATTGATGAAAGCCCGCCGGACGAAGCGACGTGCGCGGCAGAACGGAGGCGGCGCCATTGCGCGGCTTCGCTATAATACCGGCTTGCGGCAAAACCAGGGATCCCGTGTCCCGCTGAACCCTGTGCTCGGTCGCCGCCCCATGCCACCCCAACGACGAAAGCCTGTCGTTGGGGATCCCGGCTCCTTGGGGTCGCGTCGACTTGAACGCGTGACTTCGAGATGCGTCTTCTCTGGTTTCGTTGTGGCGAAGCAAACCTTATGTTGATCCGCTCCAGAGCGCCATTGCGGCTTGGGCTGGCCGGAGGCGGCACGGATGTCTCTCCTTACTGCGATGAGTTCGGGGGCGCGATTCTCAACGCGACCATCGATTACTACGCCTACGCCGGACTCGAGCCGCTGGACACGGGCAAGGTCGAGTTTTTCTCCGCCGATCTGCACCAGAACGCGCACTATTCCGCCCAGCCGGAGCTGGCCGGCGATGGCCGCCTGGACCTCTTCAAAGCCGTTTACAACCATGTGGTCCGGCGCTTTAACGGAGGCAAGCCCCTCAGCCTGCGCATGAGCACCAGTGTGGATGTGCCGGCCGGCTCGGGGCTGGGGTCATCGTCCACGTTGGTGGTGGCCATGCTCGCCGCCTACGTCGAGTGGCTCAATCTCCCCCTGGGCGACTACGAACTAGCCCACACCGCGTTCGTGATCGAGCGCGAAGAAGCCGGATTCGACGGCGGCAAGCAGGACCACTACGCTGCCGCCTTCGGGGGCTTCAATTTTATGGAGTTCGGGCGCAACGGCCGCGTGCTGGTGAACCCGCTGCGCATCAAGGACTGGGTGATTTCGGAGCTCGAGGCGTCGCTGCTTTTGTACTTCACGGGAAACTCGCGCGCTTCGGCGGAAATCATCAAGGAGCAATCGCGCAACGTCCGCGATCGCAATGAGACGGCGCTCGAAGCGATGCACTCGATCAAGGAAGAGGCTTTCCGCATGAAGGAATGTCTGCTGCGCGGCGATTTTCACGAGCTGCACCGGGTGCTGCGCGGCAGTTGGGAATCGAAGAAGCGCATGGCCAGCCGCATCGTCAACGAGCATATCGAGCGGTTGTACGCCCGCGCGCTGCAGGCCGGAGCCTATTGCGCGAAAATTTCCGGAGCGGGCGGGGGCGGGTTTATGATGTTTCTCGCCGATCCGATCGAAAAGGAAAAGGTTGCCGAGGCTCTACGCGCCAGCCACGAAGGCGGCCGAGCGTATGGATGCCACTTCACGGCGGGAGGGGTGCAGGCATGGAGAGTTCCGTAACGGTTGTGCGAGAGCAACTCGCCGAGGGTTTGACGGTTTTGGAGCAGGTGGCGCGCGACACGGCATTGCACGCCACGCTGGCCGATGCGGCGGCGGCCACCGCGGCGGTCCTGAAGGCCGGAGGCAAGCTGATGGTCGCCGGAAACGGTGGCAGCGCGGCCGACGCCCAGCATCTGGTGGCCGAGTTTGTCAGCCGCCTGGTGGAAGACCGGCCGGCCATGCGCGCTGTGGCGCTCACCACCGACACCTCGATTTTGACCGCGATCGGGAATGATTACGGTTACGAGCGCGTTTTTGCCCGCCAAATCGAAGCGCTGGGCCTGCCAGGCGACGTATTCGTGGGCATCTCCACTTCGGGCCGATCACCCAACGTGCTCCGCGCCCTGGAACTGTGCCGGGAGCGGGGTATCGTCACCATCGGCCTTTCCGGCAAAACCGGCGGCGCCATGCCTCCGCTTTGCGACTATTGCATCCGGATTCCATCGAACGTGACCATGCACATCCAGGAAGCGCACCTGGCGCTGGAACACATCTTCTGCATGTTGGTCGAGCGGGATTATTTCGGCCACGAACATGTTGCGCCCATCGAAGCGCCGGCCACTGTGGAACGATAGCTGGCATGGAGGCCATCGTTCTCGCTGGAGGGTTGGGAACCCGGCTGGCGGCGCGGCTCAGCGGTGTGCCCAAGCCCATGGCCCCAGTGGCGGGCCGGCCATTTCTCGAGATTCTTCTCCACCAGCTTGCGCGCGCCGGCTGCAGTCGGGTCTTGCTTTCGGTGGGCCATCTGCGCACCGTCATTCAGGATTATTTTGGCGCTTCTTTTTGCGGAATGAACGTGGATTACGCCGTCGAGGAGGCCCCGCTCGGCACCGGAGGCGCCATGCGCCTCGCCCAGGCGAAAACCAAAGAAAATTTTGCCTTGGTGTTGAACGGAGACACCTTTCTCGACGCGGATTACGCCGCCATGATGCGCGTTCATGCCGGCGCGGGCGCCGTACTGACCATGGCCGTGGCGCGCCAGCCGGATATCACCCGTTACGGCGGGGTGATCGTCGAGGCCGGCCGCGTAGTCAGCTTCGCGGAGAAAGGCCGCAAAGGACCGGGGTGGATCAACGCCGGAGCCTATATTTTGGAGGAAGATCTCGCCTGGCCGCCGGAATTGCCGGAAAAGTTCTCCTTCGAGAGGGATTTTCTGGCTCCGCAAATCGACCGCATTCGTCCCGCCGCTTATGAGGCGGAGGGTTTTTTTCTCGACATCGGCGTGCCCGAAGACCTGGACCGCGCGCAAATTGAGCTGGCGGGATACTGAGCCCGAACGGAGCCATGCCGGCGGCCGGAGCGCGTTCTAATTGAAGACCGCCAGTTGCTCCAGAAGTTCGTCGCCCAGGCCATGCAAATCGGTCAGGCGTTCCAGGCTCGTTGCGCCGAGTACGCCCCGTTGCATGGCGAGAAGATCCGCAGCCAGAGAATGAAGCTGCCGATGCAGGTCTTGAATGGCCTGAAAAGCGGGCAGATGGTCTCGGCCGGCTTTGATTTCAGCCTCGAGCCAGGCGCTGAACCGGCATTCGGCCGGATCGAGGGAAGGCGGATTCTTCCTCTTGCCTTTCAGGTAGGCTTCAATGGCGGCCACCCAGGCGCGATGCTCGACGCAGGCAAAGAGAAGCGAGCGGTTGCGGGGGTTGAGGGCAGGAGCCGCAGCCCAGCGGGCATCGGAGCGCCATCTGGCCGCCCAACGGGGAATTTCGCTTCCTGGCATGGGACGCGCGATGCCATATCCCTGGGCCAGCTCGCAGCCCAGTTGCAGCAGCATCAGCCCGTGGTCGGCAGTCTCCACCCCCTCGGCGATCACTTTGCGGCGAAAGGCGCCCGCCAGTCCCAGTACGGCCTCGAGAATGGCCAGGTTTTCCGGTTCCTCGATCATGTCGCGGACAAAACTTTGGTCGATCTTCAGCACGTTGACCGGCAGCCGCTGCAGATAGGTCAGCGAGGAATATCCCGAACCGAAATCGTCGAGGGCAAACGAAACGCCCATTTCCCGGCAGGCTTCCATTACTTTCGAGGTTTGAACCATGTCCTCGAGCGCGCTGGTTTCCAGCACTTCAAAATCCAGGCAGCCGGGCTTCGCTTCAGGGTGCGCCGCCAGCAAAGCGCGCAGACGGTTGACGAAGTTCGCCTGTTGCAGCTCGAAGGCGCCCACGTTCACGCTCACGGCAAGATCGAGGCCGGCGGCGCGCCAAACCTCCATCTGCGTGATTGCGGTCTCGATGACCCACTCGCCCAGCTCCACGGATAAAGGATGCCCCTCCACTACCGGCAAGAACATCCCCGGTGGAAGCAGGCCGCGCTGAGGATGACGCCAGCGGATGAGAGCCTCGGCGCTCATCACCTGGTTCGTGCGCATATTGACAATGGGCTGGTAATAGAGCACGAATTCTCCCGCGGCAAGACCCTTGCGCATACGTTCCAGGTTCTCGTGGCGGCCGCGCACCATCA
>JASHUH010000197.1 GCA_030040115.1 Acidobacteriaceae bacterium
TGGGGCGGAATGGGCGCGGATCGGTGGATCACTTCGGCATGCACGGCAAGGTGGATGTGCAGGTCGGCACGTTGTCAAAGGCCATCGGGGCGCTGGGCGGTTACGTGTGCGGATCGCACGATTTGATTGACTACCTTTACCATCGCGCGCGGCCGTTCCTGTTTTCCACTTCGCATCCGCCGTCGGTGGCCGCCACGTGCATGGCGGCGTTCGACATTCTGGAGAGTGAGCCGGAACGCATCGACCGGCTGTGGGCGAATACGCGCTACTTCCAGGGAGAGCTGAAGCGCGCCGGGTTCAACATTGGCGGGGTGAATACGCCGGCCACGGAGACGCCGATTACGCCGATTATCGTGGGCGAGGGGCGCGCGGCGATGGATCTCTCGCGGGCGCTCTTCGACGAAGGCGTGATGGGTACGGGGATTGCGTTCCCGACCGTGCCGGAGGGCAAGGCGCGCATTCGCGCCATTGTGACCAGCGAACATACACGCGCTCAGCTTGACCGCGCGCTGGAAACCATGGAGCGGGTGGCGAAGCGGATGGGGATACTACAATAGGGCGCAATGATCGCTCATCTGCGCGGCAAGCTCATTTACAAGCAGCCTGGCCAGGCGATTGTCGAGGCCGCCGGGGTCGGCTATGACGTCGCGATTTCCGTACCCACCTTTACGGCGCTGCCCACCCTTGGCGCGGAGGCTGCGCTGCACATTTACACCCAGGTGAGCGAAGACCAGCTTGCGCTGTTCGGCTTTCTCGACCGCGAGGAGAAGCGGCTCTTCGAGCGGCTGATCACGGTGAGCGCGGTGGGGCCTAAACTGGCTATCAAGATCCTGAGCGGGCTCTCGGTGGAACGCACGGTGCAAGCCATCCGCGGCCAGGATCACGCGCAGTTGACGCGCATTCCGGGGGTGGGCAAAAAGCTGGCCGAGCGGCTGGTGGTGGAACTGAAGGACAAGCTCGATGAGTTTGCCGTGGCGCCTGTGCAGACGGCTGCGCAAGGGCCGGCGGTGGACGATGTGCTTTCCGCACTGGTGAATCTGGGCTACCAGCGTGCGGCAGCGGAGAAGGCGATCGAGCAGGCGGTGGTCAAGGATAAAGCGCTGGCCGCGGATTTCGATGGGCTGTTTCGCGGGGCGCTGAAGGTGATCCGGTAACCCCAATCAGCATGGGTTCGAAGGGCTGTTAGGGACACAAGAAGAGCAAAGCGACTTGATAAGAACCACTGATAAAGTTGCCGACCTCATACAAGGGCTCGCAGGCCCGATGGAGGACGAGGGGGCTGATGGTTGGGGACAAGCTGAGGGTCTACCGGGTCAAGAATTGAATAAAAACGGTCCAGAAGACCGAACGAATACTCCATGACGCGGGGCTGCAGCCGAGCGCCGTCCGCCAAGATTGCTCCTGCCAATCATTGAAAGCAGTTCAGTTGAAGATGATGACTCCCTTCAAGAGCTTTGGGCAGGTTTGTTGGCGTCGGCCTCACAAAAAACAGACTCAGTTTCCCCTTCTGTTGTCGAGACCCTGAAACAACGAACGCCCGCCGAGGCTCGACACCTTGAACAGGTTTCCAAAGCCGTCACCGGTCCGCGGAAAGGCAGCGTAACAGCCAAGCCCATCGGCTGGCTTCCGGATGATTTTGAACGTGCGCACCGAGGGATCCTTGGGGTCAACAGTGCTGACCATGCTCACGGTTTTTTCGACAACGACGACAGTTCGTCGAGAAATGTTACGGAAACGCACAGCATGTCGAGTTCGAGGATGCGCTGGATGATTTGTCTGCTGAGAAAGAGGGCGTCGTCTGTCGTAGTCGAAAGAAAACTCTCGTTCATCACGAGAATGCTTGCGGGTGTTGCCTTTTTGAGGATACTGCGAATTCGGATCAACTCGTCTTCGAGCTTGCCTTGAAGCGTCTCGATGCTTTCTTTCCGTTCGAAATGGGTGAGGAGCCGGTCAAAGAAAAACAACTTCGCTGCATTGCCCGGTACAGGACACCCCCAGCCTGGCAAGATAATGGAGCTGGCCGAATGTGCGTGCGAATGTCGTTTTGCCGCCCTGATTCGGGCCGGAGACAACAATAATTCGCTCCGGAGTCTTCAAGTAGAAGTCGTTTGTGACCACAGATTTCTTTTCGGATACCAACAGATTCGCCAGCGCGGTGGTAGGTACGTGCAACCGGCTTGCTGTCGGTCTGCCTGGAGCTTTAAGTCTCGATCCGAAGAGTCATTCTGTCGAGCGCGGCGCGATCCAGGGGATAACCCAAACCAGGTTCCGTAGGCGCGGGCACGTAGCCATCCTCATCTATGCGGAACTTATAGCTTAGGTAAGGACGGTCGGTGTATTCCGCCGGGAACGGCATTTCGAACCAATACACATTAGGGAGCGCCAGTTCTAGGTGGAAGTGAACCGCCAGATCGAAACCATTGCCCCAGTTATGCGGAGCACATTCGTATCCGTGCGCATCGGCCAACAGGCCCACGCGCATACCGCCGGAAATTCCTCCAACGTTGTCGGCGATCAAACGCACCACGCTCAAGGCGTCGTGCTTGATGTACTCGGCGAAATCGGCGATGGAATAGAGAAACTCGCCTACGTGAATGTCGATATCGAGTTTCTTGACCAGCTCGATCAGAGATTCCTCGTCCATGGTCGGAACCGGGTCCTCGTACCATAAGTAGTCCAGCTCGTCCAACAATCGTCCAACCTGCATCGCTTCAAACTGGTTGTACATCTGCACCGGGTCGTGCATCAGAACATAGTCGTCGCCGGCTGCTTTCCGGACTTCCCGAATCTCCTCCATGTGTCCCATGTAAGTGGGAATTTCCGGCCCGGTGGCGTGTTGTCCGCTCCCGGGATGGATCTTGTAGCCTTTGTAGCCCTGCTGCTTGGCCTTGGTCACGTCGGGAACGTAGTCTTCGATGGTCGGCAGATGCTGAGAGCTGGCGTACGCCAGGACGCGGTCCGTGGTCTTTACGCCCCCGGAAAGAATCTGGTAGATAGGCCGGTTGACAGCTTTGCCGAGAATGTCCCATAGGGCGACATCGGCCGCGGCCGTATAGTAGTTAGGCCATTCTCCGCCGCCGTGCGTCTGGAGTCCGGAGCCGGCCACAGCAGCGCCGCCAAAGGCTGGTCCTTCCCCGGGTTCTGCGGGCGCGCCAAAACTGAAACCCATGGCGTTGCGGCCCCGCGCCCCAGAGCCGGGACGCCGCCTGGAGGGCGCGTCAAATCCGCCGCTCCGGGTCTTCATGCCGCTGGTGGACGTAAGCGTGGGCAGCATATCGACTACATTTTTGCCAACCAGCGCGGGCTTAGCCCACTCCAGCCAATTGGCGGTGCGATTGCGGTCGCCAATGGTGTAATTTCCCTCGATCCCGCTATGGGTGACCACTGAGATGATCTCGCCGGTTTCGGTGCCATTGAGTTTGTGGATGCCTTTTAGGTCGGTAACGTAAACCTTCACTTCCTTAATGGTGAGATCGGGAAGATCTCCCTTCTTGACGCCCACGACCTGAGCCGCCATTTGTGCCGGATCCCAAAGCGCCGCCGCTCCCGTTATGGCACCCATTGAGGCAGCCCCCGATAAAAACTTCCGCCGCGAAAGGTCCTGATTCTTCATGCAATCTCCTGTATGTATCGGTCAGCCCGACTTATTCAGCAATTTAGGGAAGTCAGCCATTCCGCCGCCAATCTCTATCGTGCAGGTCGAGTTCGACGACTAGGTCAGGCTCAACTTGTAAATGCGCATTGCATTCTTCGAGAAATACTTCTCTGCCGCTTCTCGCGGCTTCGTCGAAAAGTAGCGCTTCATCAGACCCACCTCTTCTGCGATGGTGGCGACTCCATAGCTATTGGGGTAGTCGCTTCCAAATAACACCCGGTCTTCCCCGAAAGCGTCGAAAAGATAGTCAAGG
>JASHUH010000198.1 GCA_030040115.1 Acidobacteriaceae bacterium
GCAAGCGAATACACGTCCTCGTAATAAAGGTGCAAATCGTCTGTGGCCGCGCCGAACTCCTCTCCCTCAGGCAGCCCGGCGAAGGGATCCTCCTCGGTGATGCGAGCCAGGGCCAGCGCGCCCTCCACAAGCTGCCGGATTCCGTCCGCGGTCAGGTCGCTGGTCGAAGCCGAGCCCGACCGCTTGCCCAAAAACACACGCAATCCCAGCGCGCGCGAGCCGGACTCCTTCAGCGTTTCCACCTCGCCCATGCGCACATTCACGCTGAACTCGTCGCCTTCGCGGGCCACAGCTTCGGCCTCCGTAGCGCCCGCGTTTATAGCCTGCGCCACGACGTCGGCGGCCACGGATTCAAGATCGAGAGCGGTTTCGGTGGGTGCAGGGGCGGCTTGGGCCATAAGTCAACGGTAACAGTATCGATCATGGCCGGAAACCCGGCGCTTAAAGAGCTCAGTGTCCACTTGAAGCGGCGCATGGATCAGTCGGTCACCGATTTCCAGGCCAATTTGGCTTCCGATAGGAGCCCGCCGCCGGTGCCCGGTTGCTACTCGATTAGCAGCCCAATCGATTGCATAAGCTTGAGGGCGTTGCTGGTCTGAACCACGCCCGCCTTCAACTTGAAGTCGAACGCGAGTTGTCCGTTCTCCAGGTGGTCCTCGAAGTGATCATTCCGCGCCTTCCCGTCCATGTTCTCCGGAATGCGCGTCAGGGCCAGATCGTGAGTTGTCACCATGCCCATGGCCCCGTGCTGCACCAGCGCGTTGACCACCAACTGTGTTCCCAAAAGCCGATCGTGCGAGTTGGTCCCCGACAACAGCTCATCCAGCAGGAACAGCACCGGGATGGGGCCTTGCGCCAAGTCTGAAATCAACTTGAGGCGCTTGATCTCCGCGTAGAAACGAGACACGCCGCCCTGCAAGGAATCGAGGACGCAGATCGAAGCGCCAACTGCGAGCCGCGACAGCCGCAGCCGTTTCGCGCGCACTGGCGCGCCGCACTGCGCCAAAACGGCGTTGATCCCGATTCCTCGAACAAGAGTGCTCTTGCCTGACATATTTGGTCCGCTGAGGACGATCAATTGCAGGCCATCGCCCAATTTCAGATCGTTGCGGACCGCCTTGCCTTCGGGCAGGAGAGGATGCGCGAAGGACTCCGCCTCGAAGCACGGGTTCTCATCGTCAATCTCAGGCCACGCATCGCCGGGATGCTCATATGCGTAGCCGGAGAGCGCGGCAAGCACTTCCATCTCCCCAACCGCGCCAAGCCAGCCGCGAATTGCCGGACCGAATTGTCTCCGCCAAGCTTCGGCTCTGAACATCCATTGTGCGGTATAGAGGAGAAAGTGATCCAAGCCGAACCAGGCAAGAAGCCCGTTCCTCCGCTGTTCCAGGTAACGCACAATCCGGTCCAGCCTCTTCACCGCGGCTGAAGGAGGAATTCCGCTGCCTTTGAGCGCCGACTGGAGATCTGCGAGCCGGGGCGACTCAAACTGTTCCTGTTCGAGAATGCGGAGAACCTCCATAAGCAGGTCGAGGTCGTCAGTAGCCTCTTCTACGGCTTCAGCGGATGTGGATGACCGCTTCATGAGGAACCGGTTCACCATCAGATTCGTCGCCGAGAGCAGCAACAATGGCAGGATGGAAAGATAAGGGGCGTGCAATGTAGCGGAGTGGAAATCTGCAATCCCCAGGATTACGAGCAAGGCGGCGAGCGCTAGTGCGACACTTGCAACCCACAGGACAGCCAGCGCGGCGGCGAGCACTGGGAGCCATGGCGATGTAAACGATGATTTCCCTTCTCCCCAAGCTGCCAGCGAATCCGGATGAAGACCAAGGCGAACCTTGTCTCCGGCAGTGAACAACCTCTCCCGATATTTCACGCGCGTTCTCAGTTCCTGGGCTGCGCATTGACGGGCGCGAATCTCACCCCGAGGCGCCGGCTCCAACAGCCAACGCGCGAGCGTCTCTTCTCCGGCGCGAGTACGGAAGGTGCAGAACAGCTCGAAAACAGAACCTTTCCCAAACACGTCCAGGTCGCGGGCGTACGGGTGCGCGGCATCCATGAAGCGCTCGCCGCCTTCCCCGGTTCCGGCCCAACGATCTTCCAACCGCGCCAATCCCCGATCGTAGTAATTCAATACCGCCTTGATTTCCCGTATCCGCGCCAACACTTTCTCGTGCACAATTGCCAGCGCGACCAAGGCACCCACCGGTATAAGCAATAGCCAAAATCGATGGAGCTCGTGGAGATACCAGATCATGAGCGCCACTACCGTAAAGGCGAGAGTGACCTTCGTGTATCCTAGGTGTCTGTCCCATTTCTGTTGATAGGCCAACTTATCCCGGTTTTTGCTTAAAAACCGCTTATAGATTGTGGACGGGGATTCGAAACGCGGCCGTTCCGGGGTTTGTTCCATCCTCAGCACCCTGGAGTTGCGAGATTCCAACGCCAAGCTTCGAAAAATGTCATTTGATGTTCAACTCCTGAACTTCTCCGCTCGCCTCCCACAGCACCACCTTAGACCGTGGCTCCAGCTGCTTTTAGTAGAATAGCCGTTGGCCGATTGGCTAGGGAGGGCTTTTGCGATGGCAGTATCGATTATGGCCGGAAATCCGGCGCTTAAGGAACTCAGCGCCGACCTCAAGTGGCGCATGGATCAGTCGGTCACCGATTTCCAGGCCAATCTGGCTTCAACCCGCACCGGCCGCGCCAGCGCCCATATGCTGGACCAGGTAAAGGTGGACTATTACGGCACGCCCACGCCGATCACGCAACTGGCGCAGGTGTCCACGCCCGAGGCTCAGTTGATCCTTGTGGCGCCGTGGGACCCGACGATTCTCAAAGAGGTGGAAAAGGCCATCCAGGCTTCCGATCTGGGCTTCAATCCCCTTTCCGACGGCAAAATCATCCGTGTCCCTGTTCCGCCCATGACCGAGGAGCGTCGCCGCGATGTCTGCAAGCACCTGAACCGAGTGCTCGAGGAGCACCGCACCGCCGTGCGCAACGTGCGCCGCGACGGCAACGAAGCGCTCAAGAAGCTGGCCAAGGAAAAGAAAATCAGCGAAGACGACGAGAAGCGCGCCATGGAAGAAGTGCAGAAGATGACCGACGACGAAATCCGCCGCATGGAAGAGCTCTCGCGCAAGAAAGAGGCCGAAGTCATGCAGGTGTGAGGCCCGCGAACCGCGTTTCAGTCCCCTTCCATCCCGATCCCAGCGCGAATCGGCTAGGTTTCAGCGCTGCCCGAAAGCAAAAGCGCACATCCGCAACAGAAAAGCGGAGTTTCCGTCGCTTCTGTCACGACGATCGCGCGCAACGCGAACCAAGTCGCCATTTCGCTTTGCTGCCCGACTCGCTGTCTTGCTGACCCGCGTTCACGGCTTGACGTGCGAAAACGCCGGCAATTTGCTGACGTCGTTGAAGATGATGAACACGAAAAACACCATCAACACCACGAATGCAGCCTGGTAGATGCGCTCTTTGACGTTAAGGCTGATGTCGTGCCGCAAAAGGCTCTCGATGGCCAGGAGCAGAATCAGGCCTCCATCGAGAATGGGGAACGGAAACAGGTTGAGAATGCCGAGATTGATGCTGATCTCGCCGGCAAGACCGAATTTAGGAAACCAGCCATTGGTTTCGGCGGCTTCGCCGGCCACGCGGGCAATGCCCACCGGCCCCATCAACTGCGAAACCGAAACCCGGTGCGTGAAGAGCCGCTCGAGCACGTCCACCACCAGCAGGGAATTCTGATCGCAAAAGACGGTGGACTTTTTCCAGGCGGCGGTGAATTTCAACGGCTCGTCGCGATTGGGAATTGGATTTTCGGAGAAGCCTAGCATCCAGCGCGAATCCAGCTTCTCCGGCGTGGCGACAATCGGGACCGTTTTTCCGGCGCGGTCCACCTCAAGATGAATCGGCTGGTTCTGCGTGGTCTGCAAATAGGCCGCGAAGGTGCTGACGGTATGGAACCGATGGCCGTTGACGCTCTCGATGGCGTCGCCCGCGCGCAGCCCGGCTGCGGCAGCCGGAGTTCCGGCTTCCACCTGCGCCACTTTGATGGGGCCAGTCAGATACTGCGGCAGAAGCCCCGCATCGCTGAGATCGAACTCATCTTCTTTGGCGGCGGTGGGAACGTGCAAAGTGAGCGGCAAAGAGGCGCCATCGCGGTCCACCGTAACGGCAACATTCTCGTTGGCGTTCAATTTGAGGTGTTCGTAGACCTGCTCCCAGTCGGGATGGTTGACGTTGTCGAAACGCACAAGAATATCGCCGGCCTTGAAGTCCGCGTGGGCCGCAGCGGAGTCGGGCGTGACCCACTCGACCGTGGTGGTTTTGACCTGAACCGCGGGGACTTCGTTGATCCAGGCGAAATAGATAAACATGAGCACAAAAGCGAGGACAAAGTTCGCCGCCGGCCCCGCCAGCCCGATCAACATGCGCTGCCAACGGGGATGGGAGGTAAAAGCCTCGGGATCGTTCACCGGCTCGGTTTCCATGGGGTTTTCCCCAGTCATTTTGACAAAGCCGCCCAGCGGCAAGAGGCAAACCTTGTAATCCGTGCCGCCGTACTTGACGCCGAACAGGCGGGGACCGAAGCCTAGAGAAAAGGCTTCGACGCGCACCCGGCAGAGCTTGGCGACGATGAAGTGTCCTAATTCGTGGACGATGACCATCACCCCGATCAGGACGATAAAAGCTACGGTGGAAACAAGAAACTGATGCATAGTTGTGGAGTGAATTCCTCGAACAAGCCGTGGCTCCGCTGATCCCCCTTCCGAGTCTGCCCAATAAGACGTGGCAAGGACTCCTAACGACTCCCCACGCCCAAAGCAAGGCGGCGGGAGATATGGTTGCGCTTCGGAATCTCCTGTGGAATCAGCCGGCGATCAGCTCTCGGGCCCGTTGACGCGCCTCCCGATCGGCGGCTAGCACCTCCGCGATGGTGGCGGGGTGCGCCTCCGGCGTGGATGCGAGCACCTTATCAATTGTACCTGGGATTCCCATAAACGGGATGCGGCCCGCGAGGAAAGCCTCGACCGCCACTTCGTCCGACGCATTGAGCGCAATGCAATGCGCTCCACCTTTATAAGCAGCCTCAAAAGCGAGCCGCAGGCAGGGGAACCGCTCGAAATCGGGCTGCTCGAACTCCAGATGGCGCAGAGCCGCTAAATCGAAAGTGAGCGCGGAAGCCGGCCGCTCCGGATAGGCAAGCGCATATAGGATCGGCAGGCGCATGTCGGTCACCGAGATTTGCGCCACAATCGAGCCATCCACGAACTCCACCAGCGAGTGCACCGTGGATTGGGGATGGACCATAACGTGAACCTGGTCGGGCGTCAAGTCGAACAGCCGGCAGGCCTCGATCACCTCCAAACCCTTATTCAGCATGGTCGCCGAATCAATGGTGATGCGGCGGCCCATCACCCAGGTGGGATGCTTGAGGGCCTGCTCGGGCGTGATGGCCGTAAACTTCTCGAGCGGCAACTGCCGGAACGGCCCGCCGGAGGCGGTGAGCCAGATGGTCTTTACCTCGGCGTGAGCTCCCACGCGGAGGCACTGATGGACGGCGTTGTGTTCACTGTCGATGGGCAAGATCGGCACGCTGCGCTCGCGAGCGGCGCGGGTAAGGATTTCGCCCGCCGCCACCATGCACTCTTTGTTGGCCAACCCTACCGGCTTTCCGGCCAGGATGGCCGCGTGCGTCGCCTCAAGGCCAGCTACGCCCACAATGGCGGAGACGACAAAATCAACCTCCGGGTGTGTGGAGCAGGCTACAGTGCCCGACGTCCCGTAAACAATATCAATACCGCCGACGCCAGCTTTGCTGAGCATGGGCGCGAGACGGCCTGCCAATTCTTCACTCCCAACAGAGACTACGCGCGGGCGCCAGCGAACCGCTTGCGCATACGCTTCATCCAGGTTGCGGCCCGCGGCCAGCGCGGCCACCTGGAAGCGCTCAGGGAACTGCTCGACGATGGAAAGCGTGCTCTGCCCGATGGAGCCGGTAGAACCGAGAATGGCGAGTCGCTTCAAAACAGCTTATGGCTCCTAGGTTTTAGCTTCTTGGTCTTGGCTTTCAGCCTTCAGCCATCGATTCCCTGCCGGAACGGGATCCTTTTCGCATTTTGACCGCCTAGCGCGAGGAGTCGATCATTTGAGACGCAAAATTGGCCATAGACAAACCCTTTGGCCGTCCCGTTTTTGCTGGTGGCTAGAAGCTAGTAGCTCAAGCCATCTTAAAACATCTGATGAATCATCTGAGCGTACCAGAGCGCGGGCGCAGCCAGAAGCACGGCGTCAATGCGATCGAGCATTCCGCCGTGGCCCGGCAACAGAGATCCCGAATCCTTGACTCCGGCCGAGCGCTTCAGGGCCGACTCAGCGAGATCGCCCACCTGGGCCGCCACGTTGACGATCACAGCCAGCATCAACCAGTAGCCGGGCGCTTCGGGATAGGAAAGCATGCCCGAGTTCCAGTTCTGCTGCAGCAGAGTGGCCAGTTGCAGCAACCCTGCTGTGGCCATGAGGCTGCCCGCCACCGAGGCGACCGCCCCTTCCCAGGTCTTGTTAGGGCTGAGCGTCGGCGCCAGTTTGTGCCGGCCCCACCTACGGCCAACATAAAGTGCGGCGGTATCTCCGGCCCAGAC
>JASHUH010000199.1 GCA_030040115.1 Acidobacteriaceae bacterium
CACCGGCTAAACAGCCCGATCGTCATAGCGCCGGTATCGGACCGCGTCCGCGCATAATCGAGCGAACCGACTACGTCACGGCTTTCGGTGAATCCGTGGGTGACGACTCCACCGTTAGCTGCGTTGCTGAGTCCATGGTTGCGCAGATCATAAGTAAGGACGTTGTATCCAGCGTCGTGCAGGATCTTGTAGTCGGGCACCAGGTTCACTTCGAATCCGTTGCCGCTGGCCACCCAGTCTGCGTGCCAAGGTTGCAGGTGGGTCGGAATGCCTGATCTGCTGAAGCCGACCGGATGGTTGGCAATAATCAGTTTGTTCGACCCAGGCGCGGGAATGAACCAGCCTTCGAGGGGAACGCCGTCACGGGCCGGAAATGTGATGTCCTCGTAGGTGAGACCGTGTTCAGACGGCGAGTGCAGGACTGGCGATCGGCGGGGCGAGCTAAACCCGTCGACGAAACGTTGCAGCAACTGGTCGCTCTGCTCCTGCGCGAATTCGGTTTTGTGTGATACGTCAGTCATTGGTGTGCTCCTTTTGAATAGGGCGGATCACGTCTTAGCGATCTCGCATTACAATAGGAAGAGGTTTTCCGCGTTGAGGTGGGCAATTTTTTCCTTATCCTCCTGGCTTATTGGAAGGTTTTCCAGAAAACGCCGCGCGCCCGTTAAAGTCAAATACGGATAGTCCACGGCATAGATAATCCGATCCGAACCAAGCACCTTACTTACGAATTCGAAGTGGGGGAAGTTCAGCATGCCGCTCGGTGTTACAAATACATGCGTCTTGTATGTCTCCGAGATCGTGCGAGTGAGCTTCGTCGCCTCGCGGGGGATGGTGTCGTCCATCCGTTGCAGGTAGAAGGGCACCATTTCGCCCCAGTGCCCACTGATCACACGTAGATTTGGATATTTGTCGAATTTCCCGGAGAGGATCAACCGGATTATCTGAATTCCGGCTTCATTGTGCCAGCCCCAGCCGAACATCGAGAGGCGAGCGCTGACTTCAAGATCGAAGCCATCGTAGTAATGGCGCTGAACCTCTGGTACGGGAACGCCGGGATGGACATATAGTGGCACTTTGAGTTCATTCAGTTTTGCCAATATAGGCTCATAGAGCGCGTCATCTAGAAAGCCCTCTCCAGGCCTCCCGACGAGCAACGCGCCATGCAATTGCATCTCTTTGACAGCTCGCTCCAGTTCCTTTGCGGAGGCTTGGGGCTGTTGCCACGGCAACGTAGCCATTCCTCCTAGGCGGGTTGGGTTCTTCCTTACTGCCTCTGCGAGCCGATCATTCGCTGCTCGTGCCAAGTCAACGGCGTGGGGGCCAGGAATGAGTTGTGTAGAGTTGCTGTACGAAAGGACCTGTATATCGATACCGTTCGCATCCATGGCGTCGATTCGGCCAGAGCCGATATCGGACGCTTGTACCATCGCTGCCTTCGGCGATACAAGGTGCGGGCGATCGTCGTGAAACTCGCCAGGCTTATCCTCGACACGGCTGCCCCACGACGCCATATATGATGCCTCACTCAGCTGCCACATTTTAGCGGCCTCAGCGATGTCAGCATCCACCGCGTGTTCCTCAATACAGATGATCTTCACGGATGCGCCTCTCTCGTAGCTCCAATTGTCGAGTCGATTTCATCGCGCTTCCAGCGGAGCGTAGTCCTGGGTAATCTGCTTATACTCAAGGAAGTCTTCCAGGCAATCCATGCCTCCGAGCCGACCGATGCCACTCGATTTGAATCCACCCTCCTCGAATTCCATCTGAAGATTTGCCCAGCTATTCACCGAGATGAGGCCGGCCTCCAAGCGGCGCGATATTCGAATAGGTCGATCAGCATCGCGAGACCAGATGCATGCGCTGAGCCCGTACATGGTGTCGTTGGCTAAGCTGACCACTTCATCTTCGGTTTCGAAGCTTTGGAGTGTGAGTACTGGTCCGAAGACCTCTTCCTGCACGATCGGCAAAGAAGAGTTGCTTACCTCAAGTAAAGTTGGGTGATAGAAGGCCCCGCCCGCGAGGGACGGATCGGTCGAAGGGCCGCCACGAACAAGCGCCTTAGCGCCTGCGGCGATCGCATCGTTCACCAGGCCATTGACCCGAGTGACATTCGACTTGCTGATGAGAGGTCCGATGTCGCTGGCAGGATCGGAAGCAGGGCCAGGCTTTACCTTTTCCAGCCGATCAGAAAGCCGGCGGCGGACTTCATCCAAGACCGTACGCTCGACCAACAGCCGGCTGCCAGTCATGCAAAATTGACCTGCGAAAGTCGTTAGCGCCTTTTCGATGACTGGCAGCGCGCTATCAAGATTTGCATCGGCAAACACAAGATGAGGGGTCTTTCCACCGAGTTCGAGCCCGACGCGTTTGAAATTGGTCGCAGCAGCTTGCGCAATCTCCTTACCGACTTTGGTGCTGCCGGTGAAGCTGATCACGGGTACTTTGGGAGAGGCAACCAGCAGTTTTGATCCTTCGCTTCCGTTCTCGATGAAGAAGTTCACGACGCCTTTAGGTATTTCCGGCACTTCAGCGCAGAAGCTTGCGAGGAGCGCCGCAGTTTGCGCCGCCGGTCCACCGAGCTTAACAATTGCAGTGCATCCCGACGCCATCGCTGGCGCAAGGGCACGGATGGTCAAATACCCCGGCGAATTCCACGGAATCATGAGTCCTGCCACGCCTATTGGTTGGCGGATACACATCGATTGTTTGCCGGGAACTGGATCGAGTACGCGCCCATATATATTTGAAGCCAGACCAGCTGCAAACCGCAATGACCTAGGGATGTATGCGGCCTCGTACGTTGCTTCAGCCTTGAGCTTTCCGTTTTCAAGGCAGAGCGTTTCGACCACCTCATGAAGCCGCGAGGCAAAGACATCGGCGAGATGACTCAATGCAGTTGCACGTGCCATACCATCTCTGCGCCAGTTGCCGATGTGGAAGGCAGTATAGGCTGCATCGATCGCGGCCTGAGCGGCCGCCTCACCACCGTCAAAGTAGGAACCAATCGGTTTACCGTTTGCTGGATTTATGCTAGGGAATTCGCTGCCAAGCGTCTGCCATTCACCGTTGATCCAATGTCTTGCCGTCGTGTGCATGAGTGCTCCTTTTCTCAACTTTCATGAATTTGTAGTGGCCGGACGACGCGTTAGGTCGATTCGAGGCAAGCTCTGACTCGCTCCAGGAGGACCGCGCGGTCAAAAGGCTTTTCCAGAAACGCGACTGCACCTGCCTCCATAGCGCGAATGCGTATGTTCTGGTCGCCGTGCGCGGTGATAAAGATTGTCGGAATGGTATAACCCACCTCGCCCAACTGTGCCTGTAGTTCGAGTCCTGACATTCGCGGCATGCGAATGTCAGCAATAAGGCAACTAATGTCTTGCAGGCGGCTGGACCGGAGCAAAGCCTCGGCTGACGCGAAAACGGCGACATCATATCCCGATGTTTTCAGAAGCCGTTCTAACGCCGATCGGACCTCTTCCTCATCGTCAACCACAGCGATCACAAGAGCCTCGCTAAAGAATCAACCCGCCCAATGTCACGCGGGGCCGCCACCGCTCAACCAGACCTGGGCACTTTGTTTCATTTGCGTTTCAAGATCGCTTCCCTTGGTGGCAAAAACACGTTGAACCGGAAATCCGCTCTTTCCGATCAGGTATGCTAGTGCGGCGTATTCGCGCGGATATTTCTGGAATTCTGCCTGATCAATTTCCACGGTTTTCCAGGTAAAAGTGAAATATGCGCAGTCATAGACACTCTGCCGCTTTAGGACCTTCCAAATGCCATGGCGCTTTTCGACTTGGTCAATCCAACGATTGTGTGCTACGAACCCCAGGGCAAGTGTCGGATTATCCCCAATGATTACGGCGTTGGTTTCAGAAATGGCTCTGTCGCCGCTGAAGGTAATTACCGGGGAACCGATGAGATGCTTAGATTTAAAGTCGGATTGCCTCATCTTTTTCGAAGCATCGACAAAGTCTGTGAATCTTCCCTCGAACCACGTAAATTCAATCGTTGCGTCCGGATGGAAAAGAGCGAGTAGTTGATCCCATTCCGCCAAATCGCGATGCATCCAGCCGGTCATCAGATCGGCGATTGCTTGGCATGATTGGAGGTGTTCTATATTGCTTTGCATGTGGGCGCCTTCGATCAAATCAGCAGAGTCTTTGCAGGAATGTTCCAATAAAAGTCGTTACTCTATCTCACAGCGGTGCGCCGCCGCTGAGCAGCAAGTGTTGCCCACTCACATAAGCTGACAGGTCACCTGCTAAATACTCCGCGGCGTTTGCCACATCTTCAAGCGTCGCCATGCGCTGCATTGGATTGTTGTTCTTAATGAAATCCCGGACCTGAGGTCGCACCTCGTTTGCGGAAACACCTGCACCTTCAGTGGCTGTCGGAAGAATCGAATTGACCGTTATGCCTCTGGCACCGATTTCCTTGGCGAGTACCTCAACCAAGTACTGAGGCGCCAGCTTGCTTCCCCCATAGAGCCCATACCCCGGCCGGGGAAGCTTGGTGTTGCTTGACCCGACATAAATGATGCGGCCATTGTCTGCGACGTGCTTTGCAGCCGCCTGTAAAGTGAAGAATGTGCCCTTCGTATTGACATTGAAGAGGCGATCAAAGTCCTCTTCCGTGAAGTCAACGACCGCTTGATTGACGAGTTCGATGCCGGCGTTCGCAATTACGATATCGAGCTGGCCAAACTGCTCCATTGATTCTGCGAAGAGCCGATAGATTTCGTCGACTCTGGCGAGATCGGCCTGGATGGCGATAGCTTCGGCGCCATTCTTCTGAATTGCCTCAACAGTCGCGAGCGCCGGCTCCTTGCTCGCGGAGTAGTTCACGATGACATTGGCGCCGAGCTTCCCAAACCGTTCGGCAATAGCCTTGCCAATGCCGCGGCCCGAGCCGGTCACCAATGCGGTTTTGCCTGACAGATTGCCCATAGTCTGTTTCTCGTTCACTCCTCGGACAGAGAAGCGATATTCAAGCCGTGCATCAGAGATACATCCCGCCTGAGACTTCGATACGTTGCGCTGTGACCCAGCGATTGGCGTCGGAGAGGAAGGATGCGATCATGGGGCCGATATCGTCCGGAAGCCCCGGGCGTCCCAATGCAGTTGCCTCAGATACCATCTTGTTGACCTCCGGGTTGTCTCGAACCATGCCGCCGCTGAAGTCGGTCTGGATGGCGCCGGGTGCAACTGCATTGACCGTGATACCGCGAGGTCCTAGATCCTTCGCCAGGTAGTGCGTAAAGACCTCGATCGCGCCCTTGAGAGAGGCGTAGGGGACAGTATTTGGAGTCCAAAAGCGCGCGAGACCTGAGGAAATATTTACGATACGGCCACCGTCATTCATGATTCTTACGAGTTTTTGGGTAAGGAAGAAGACGCCTTTGAAGTTGACAGCGTAAAGCTTGTCGAGTTCTTCTTCGGTCACTTTGTCAAAGGCGTTGTGGTGCGAGATGCCGGCATTGTTTACGAGATAATCGATGTGCTCGGCTCCCCACCCTCTCACGGTTGAGTTCACCCGCTCAACGAAACCGTCGAACTCGCCGACGATTCCGGTGTCTAGCTTGAATGCAACCGCCTGGGCCCCAAACTTTGCGACTGCCGATACAACTTCATCGGCCTCCTTAGAGGCCGAGACAAATGTGAAGATCGAATTCACGCCCCTTTCTGCAAGGGCGAGCACCGTGCTCTTTCCAATACCTCGGCTTCCGCCAGTGACAACCGCTATTTTCGTCTTGCCCGAAGTCTCCTTTGCTTCATTCGCCATTTCCGCCATCCTCTCTACACTGAAATTGAAAAGTTGTGTCCCTAAGGGCCAATTACGACACCCGCTCAAAATGCGTTGTGCGAACCGGCCGATGGCGTCGCATTCAAGCCGGCAGCCTCTTCTTTCCAGAGCTGCCAGGCGCGCTCAACCTGCAGCATACTTCCTTCTTCGGCAGCGATCGCTTCACGGGGAGTGAGAAACTTCGGGATTCCGAGCTGATTCGCGGCGGCTTGAATCCGGCAGTTCGTGTCCGTATAAATAGCCCGATAGACTGCCTGCGCGAGTGTCGAGCCAACAACCGTCGACCCGTGCCCTCGCATAAGGACCACACTTTCGTCACCGAGGATCTTTGCAAGGCTGCGACCCAATTGCGGCGAGCTAATCAGCAGGTTGGTTGCATCGCCTGCGACATCGCGGATTTCAAATACGGGGGTCGGGTCGCCTAGGAATCCGCACGTGTGGCAGATCGGTCTCAGCCTGTTTTCGGGCACCACTCCGAACGCGACAACATTTGGCGAATGACTGTGAACAACAGCCTGGATATCCGGGCGCGCGGCGAAGATCTCGCTATGGATGAAACGCTCCAGGTATACCGGTGCGCCATCGCGGTCAATCAGCTCGCCATCGAGGCCGAATTCTCGAACGTCATCCAGCCCGACAAGTCCGGGCGGTACGCGTCGCGCCATGAGGAACCGGGTTGGAACGTGCGGATGACGAACACTTACATGTCCGAAGGCGTCGACGATCACATAGCGAAGCAGTATCCGGTTTGCGAGGACGAGTTCGGACTTGAGCTCATCAACGCCCGCGGCATCAGATAGCCTTGGTCGTTTGATGTCTGTAGCAGCGTTGGTCAGCATGAATGCACTTTCCGCATGCGCCTATGCAACGAGATTGACGTAAATGTTTTTTTCCTGGGTATACGCAAGGAGTTCAGCCAGGCACTCCTCCGATCCGATCCCTGACTGCTTATAGCCTCCAAACGGCGAGCCCATCACGTGGTGTGAAACGTCATTAATCCAGCAGAAGCCAGCCTCAGCCGCCGCCGCGATGCGGTGCGCTTTAACGACGTCACGCGTGAAGACCGAGAAGGTTAGGCCATACTCGACCCTATTCACCTGCCGCATAACATCCGTTTCGTCTTTCCAACGAAATACGGACATGACAGGACCAAAAATTTCTTCTTGCGCTATACGCATATCTTCTGTCACTTCGCCAAAGATCGTCGGTTCAATGAAGAATCCTTTATTGAGCGACGGGTCAGAGGACCGAGACCCGCCACACACGAGGCGAGCGCCCTGCTCCTTCGCCGACTGGATATACCCCATAACGCGATCGAATTGTTGCTGACTGACAATGGACCCCATCGTTGTATTCGGATCCGTCGGCAAACCGGGCCGGAATCGTGCTGCATGTGCTGGCAGTCGCTCAATGACAGCATCGTAGATATCTTCATGGACAAAAATTCGACTGGTAGATCCGCACGATTGACCACACCACGTGAAGTTCATGCCGGCGACTGCACCAGCGGCGACTTTGTCAGGATCGGCATCAGGCAGTGCTACCAGCGCATTCTTTCCACCCAGCTCAAGTAGGACGCGCTTGATGCCGTCGGCCGCGCTGCGCATGATCGACTTTCCGGTTGGGATGCTTCCGGTGACCGCGACCATTGCGACTATCGGATCTGCGACTAATGCCGCTCCGAACTTGCGATCGCCCGGCACCACGTTAAGCACGCCCGGCGGAAGCAGCCCTTCGACGAGCTCCGCGAATCGTAGCGCCGATAGGGGCGCCTGGTCTGGAGGCTTCACAATGATGGAGTTGCCGGCAGCAAGCGGTGCAGCTGTACGCCCAATCGCGAAGATCGCGGGATGATTGAAAGGCGCGATCCGGACCACAACACCTTGAGGCTCCCGAACCGAAAAGCTTAGGCCATTAGGGCCCTGTGGTACCGAGGAACCCTTCATCTCGGTTACAAGACCAGCGTGAAAATCCATGTAGAAGGCGCTGATTTCCACGTCCTTACGCAATTCGGCCACCGGGTTGCCGCAGTCGATGGCATCCAGCAATGCAAGATCCTCGGAATTTCTCCGAACGATTGCCGCCATCTCTCGAAGAATGCGCGCGCGTTCGAGCGGCGGTGTCTCCCGCCAGACGAGGAAACCAGAGCGAGCAGCGGAGGTAATGCTCGGGACATGCTCGCTTGATCCTTGAATGATCTTCGCCAGCAACTCACCGGTTGCAGGACTGTGGATTTCAACCTCGGCCATACCGGGGCCGTCGTGCCATGTCCCGCCGTAATAGAGGCCGCGCTTTTGAGGAATTGGAATGACGATGGATGCTGCAGACATATGAATCATCCCTTTGATACTTGATTCGTACCCGCCAAACCTCGCTCACAGATAATGAGCGTACGCCGTCTGCAGAGAAGCGTATAGTTGCAAAATCCTTTAGTCCATTTACAAGATCATTTAGGAGGGAAAATGCTGGCTGGACGGACCTGTGCGCTAATATCACGCGATCAAAAGGTCAGACGTAGTTGGCCTCGGGCAGCTTGAGCTTCTCTGCCATTCGGCCCAATTCGGCGAGAGAACTGGCGTGCATCTTTCGCATGAGATGGCCACGATGAACAGCAACAGTGACTTCGCTCATACCGAGCGTCGAGCCAACTTTCTTCGTATGCATCCCGGATACGATGAGACCCATCACCTCCCGCTCACGTGAAGTGAGCGTAATGTAACGTTCCCGCAAGGCAGCAATATCGCTTCGTTCCTGGCCAGCTACCACCTCGCACGCGAGAGCATGCTGGACCGCGTCGACGAGGTCCTGATTTCGAAACGGCTTCATTAGAAATTCGACAGCACCCAACTTCATGGCCCTGACGGCTAAGGGAACATCAGCATGGGCCGTGATAAAAATGACCGGGATTTTGCTCCCCGCCTCAATTAGTTTCTGTTGCACATCAAGCCCGCTCATTCCAGGAAGCCGGATGTCCAGGATCAGACAACTGGGTCCTTGCGGCAAATCCCGCTGCAGCAGATCCTTTGCACTTGCAAATGTCTCCGCTTGCAGCCCGACCGTTTTCAGCACGCGCTGCGTCGCTGCACGCACATCTGCGTCATCATCGACTATAAGAACGGTGGCGGGGATTGGGGAAGTCATAAATACCTACCTCCCTACTGGGGCAGTTCTACGCAAAACGTTGCGCCTGGGCCGACGTTTCCATGGGCCGATAGTCGCCCGCCATGCGATTCCACGATTGTCCGGCTGATTGCCAGACCCATTCCGGTGCCTTGCGACTTGGTCGTAAAGAATGCGTCGAAGATCCGCTCTTCGTTGCCTTCGGGGAGGCCTATGCCCGTATTGCTGACTGAGATCAATACACCCGCTGTCACTGTCAGCTCCGACCTCAATACGAGATCACCACCCCTTTCTTTCATGGATTCTAGCGCATTCAGCATCAGGTTCATGATCACCTGCTGCAACTGGACGCGGTCACCCGGCACTTGCGGAGCCTCGCTTGCAAGTTCCATGTGTACCGCGATCGAGGACATCCACGCTTCGTTCTGCAAGAGCGCGCCAATTTCGCGAATTGCTTGGTTGATATCTACGAGCTCTCGTTGCGGATTGCTTTTCCGAGACAGTGACCGCAAACGGTCGGTGATTTCGGCCCCGCGTTTGATGGATCGGAGAATTGCCGATGTCGCGTTCATGAATTCCTGGATATCGATTTGCTTTCGCTGAACAAGCTCCAGGCACACTTCTGCGTTCATCATCGCGGCGGCCATCGGCTGCTTGAGTTCGTGAGCCAATGAAGCAGACATCTCTCCCATCACACTCACCCGGTTCATGTGCGCCAAATTACCTTCCAACTGACGCAACCGTTCTCGCTCCTCTTGGGCATGCTTCCGCTCCGTCACATCCATCACGGTGCCAACCATTTCGATCAACCCTCCGCTTCGATCAACGATAGGGTGCCCTACTGCGTGAATGTGTTTTACTGACCCGTCGGGGAGAATGATTCTATACTTCTGGTCGATGCCGGTTCCGGCGCGCATTGCTGCGTCGCCATTCTCCCGAGCCCTGTTCCGATCATCAGGATGGACCCGTTGCAGGACGACGTCCCGATCCGGAGGATGCTGCATCTCATCGAAACCCCAAATCCGGAACATCTCCTCCGACCAATAGACATCGCCTTTGGGACTGCGGGTCCAACTGCCCGTATGCGTTAGCTCTTGGGCCTGAGCCAAGTGGGCCTCAGATCGCCGCAGAGCCTCATCCGCCCGCCTTCGCTCCGTCACATCTACGGCCGTTCCCACCAATTCAGTAACTTCTCCGGAGCGACTCACTACCGCATGAGTAACGCTATGGATATGCTTAAGCACTCCGCCCGGCAAGAGAATTCTGTAGTCGACTACGCATTCTGCTTTCTCGCGTAATGCCTTCTGAATCCCCTGGTTCACATCGTCACGATCCTCCGGATGGATTCGCTCCCAGAATGTTTCATTTGCGGGTAGACCCTGACGTGGATCTAGCCCAAAGACCTGGAACAATTCCTCAGACCAGTATGTCGTTTCGCCAGTCCTTGGGTCGTAAGCCCAACTGCCCGTGTGCGTCAGCCTTTGCGCTTCGGCCAGATAAGCTTCGCTGCACCGCAAAGCCTCTTCCGCCTTCCAGTGTTCCGTCACATCTACGGCCGCACCCACGAATTCAATTAACTCCCCTGAACGATTGACGACAGGATGGGCAGCGCTATGAATGTGCTTAAGCGTTCCGTCCAGCAGGACGATTCTGTAATCGAAGACGCTGTCGGCTTTTTCGCGACGAGCTGTCTGGATTCGTTCATTTAGATAGTCGCGATCATCTGGGTGGATTCGTTCCCAGAATGCTTGCCTCGTTGGCGGACCCTGCTGAGGATCTAAACCGAAAATTCGGAACATCTCTTCGGACCAGTAGACTGGACCGAGCAGCTGCTTAACATCTGGATCCTGTCGATTGCCCGGGTCAGTTGTACCGGCACTCGGGGTCACGCCTTTTTCTTGATCGGGATCGAGCCTTTCACCCGCCAAGACGCTGGACGCCCAACTGCCTGTATGAGTCAGTCTCTGTGCTTCGGCCAGATATGCCTTGCTGCGACCGAGAGCGAGTTCACGCGACTGAGCGCTTAAAGCGATAGGGGTTATCAGCGCGATCGCACCAAGACTAATCAGCGCATTTAACATGCCCTCAAACGCAGGGCCGGTATTACGGGTGATCGCGTAGCTCAAGATCGTGAGTGCCGCGCATCCCAACGCGATTAACGTAACTCCTGACGGTTTGCAGAACCTCTTGGACAGCAGCACAACCGCTACATAGAGCACGGCGCAAGCGATGTCTGCTCGGGTAACTGTGTCCGCCATGAAGATTCCTATCGCAAGCGAGGCTGTGACGACAGGGAGTGTTTTTGAAGGGGAAAGAATTGAAAATCTCTTCTCCATCGTTTCCTCCGACAACCCGATCGAGAACTTTACCGAATGGATTGTGCAAGACAATGCTTCAAAGCCCGCCTCATGCTTTCATTGATAAATGCTCGATGCCTTGGCATGTACATTAGCTCGGGCCAAAGGTGACCAAATTCTTGGACGCTTGCCAGTTCCATGGTGTCAGTTTACGCATCACCTAACTGGCGTCCGCCCCTCCGGTCCTGCAAGATGCAACTTACTTGTTGGGGCGCGAGCCTGCAATCAGAATATCCAACGATCTCCTGACCGTCTGCTGCCACCTTTCAAAGGTGATAGGATTCGGATGGCGAAAAACCTTTGACCCATGCTATGAGCATATGAAGCTCATAACCTTGGCACTGAACGCAGTTCCTCGCGCCCGTTCTATTATTTGACCCTCTCTTGTGCGAAGGCTTCGATCGTTGTCGGACCGTGAAACTTCTCGGTTCCCGAATTACCAAAGTGAATCCACCCTGAGTTGAAGCCCTTCACCATTTCGATGAATAGACCGGTCCGGTCAGCCGGCATTCCCATACCTTCAAGAACCGTCTGCCAAGCTACCTCGGGCAGTTGAATCGCCTTTACATCCCGCCCCAGCGCCTTGCTAAACGCGGCCGCCGCTTCGAGCAAATCTGTCCCGCCTTCCGGCCCACCAACCTCCAGCACGCGCACGCCGTCCCAGCTTTCCTGAAGTACCGTCGCGCCCGCCAGACCAATGTCTCGCGTGGCCACCAGCGGAAATTTGCGGTCGAGAGGCGCATAGAAGAACGGCATCTCACCGGTGGCGCGAATGTGGTCTAACGCTCCCAGCCAGTTCTCCATAAAACTGCCGGCGCGCAGATACGCCACTGGAATCGACAGTGTACGTGTCGCCTCTTCCAGCAGGCGCGTAGAGGTAATCAATCCCAGCCCGCTCGGCTGCTCCGAACCGATGGAGGAAAGAAACACGGCCTTGCCGGGCTTGGCCTGCACCAGGGCTCTGCTGATCGCTGCGATCACGCGCCTCTGGTCCGGCAGTTCGGGGGCCGGCGCAAAGTCAGGCGGAATCATCGCGAACGCACCTTCCGCGCCAGCGAATGCCTTTGCGAGCCCCGCCTCGTCGTCATACGCCGATTGCACTAATTCCACGCCGCGGCCGGCCCATGATGCAGCCTTCGCGGGATCGCGCACCACACCGCGCACTTCTTTGCCCGCAGCCAGCAGATTCTCTGCCACTGCTCCGCCCACTTTGCCAGTAATTCCCATCACCGTGAACATATTCGTTCACCTCCTATGCAAGTAGATACTTACATTTCGATAAAGATGCAAGTTTTTGCTTATATAATTGTCCCTGTAAGAACCTCCCTGTGACAGTCTTCGACCCAAATCGGAAACGCAATGCGCGAGGAGAACAGCGCCAGCAGGACCTCCTACGAGCCGCAGCCGCTGTCTTCGCTCGCCTCGGCTATCACGAGGCCACTACAAACGCGATTGCCACAGAGGCGGGCGTGTCTCCAGCGACTCTCTACCAATTCTTCCCGAATAAGGAAGCTATTGCCAGCGCGTTGGCCTCCATCTACGCACGCGAAATGGCCGAAGCCGAACGGAAGATCGACTCAGAAGGAGTCCAAAGCTTCAGAAATGCGATCAAGGAGCTACTCGATGTCTGCGTGAACTTCAATTGGAGACACCCGGAGTTTCACACCCTCGTGATCGACGCACCTCTCTCAGTAGCCGCTCGCGAAGATAAGCAGGCTCTTGGCCAGGTCTTTGTGGACTTCATTGCGGACCGCCTCCGGCGGGAGCTGCCGACGCTCTCGCGTTCCGAAGCGGCCCACCACGGCCGGGTTGCGCTCATGATCTTCCGCGGAATCCTTGAAGAGCTGACCACCGCGCCGCCGAGCACTCGCACGCGCCTACAACAATCCATGCGCGATGCCATTCTTCGCTATCTGGAGCCAGTGCTCGCGCAAACAAAGACGGCTCCATCGAGTAGCAGGGGATTCCGAACTTAGATTTGTATGGACCAAGTTAAACTCTCGCGGGTTTTTGATTAGCGACTTTATCGCCAAGTCGCTCATCGAGTGCGGAAGGCGTAGAAATCAAAGATCCTAGCCGGATCAACGCTTCAAGATTGACCGACATGTTGATCGGCGCGAACGGCGCTGCCCGTCGGGTGGGCTGAGATTGCCGCTCCTGCCAGCGGGCAGGAGCCACGCAAAAGGGCGGGCAGACGGGCAACAGAGACAAAAATGCGGAGCCTCTGGTTAAAGGCTCCGCTATACGTGCATTCCGAAACTCCAAGACTCAAGTTGCAAGAGCGGCTTGCTTCATCGCGCCCATGCCGTACTCCTGGAGTTTGCGATAGATGGTCGTCTTGCCGATGCCGAGCATGTGGGCCGCCTTCTGGCGATCCCCTCCGGTTCTATCGAGCGCGGATTGGATCAGCGCCCTTTCCATTTCTTCGAGCGAAGGGAAATTGTCGGCGCCCTCGATTCGCTGAAGAGTCTCGGAAGCCGAGCGAGACAAGCCAGCGCATCTCAGGCAAGGTTGCTCGACAGGCACCAAGACCTCGCGGACGACCGGAACCTCGACCAGTTGCTTTTGAATAACCGGCACCGGCTTTTCGACTTCAACGTACTCGACCAGGGGTGCGGGTAACGCTTGATTACAGCGGCGGCACGTCTGGCCCTCCCACTGCGTCAGTTCGCAATGACCGCATCGGACGCGCTTGCGATGCTTCATGGGAGGGGCTGGCGGGTGGTGACTTGGTTCCACGACTTGCGGGAGCGTAGAAGGCTGATATGTTAACGAAAGATCAGCGGTGTGCATGTGGGTTCTCCTGAATCTGTGCATGTAGATCGTTGGCAAACGGGGCGGTGTTCTGAGCACCGCCCCAAAAGACAGGCAATGGGCGGCTCCGGCTAGGCCACTGCCTTTGTCTTGATTGATTTAGCGTTGGCGAATTTCGGGTGGGACTTGGCCGGTGGTTTCGGCGCTGGCTTTTTCTCAGCCTTCGCCTTGTCCTTGGCCGCGAACTCCTGCTTGACCTTGGCGGCGATGGCGTCGGTGTCCACCTTGTAGTGGGCTGCGGCGTCCTTCAATACCTGCGCCGTCTGCTGGCGTGCGGCGGTGAGCAGGATGGTGAGTTCGACCAAAACGCCACCCAACGCGCTTTCTTCCGCCCGGCGCAGGTAAGCGCCAAACAGCTTGGCCGTCGAATCGCCGTCCTTCTCGCGCTTGATCCCGTGCTGACGGGCAACGATGGCGAGACGGTTTTCGTCTACCAGCGCGGCCAGCCGTTCGGTCACAAACAAGAGGTCGCGCTTCATCAGCCGCACAGGTACGGCTTCGGTGATGGCGGCGAGTACGCGAATGCCGGTTGTATTGGCGATGGCTTCCTCGCGCCGCTGCTTTTCCTGTGCCGCTTTGGTTGCGGCATCGGGATTGACCCGCCGGGTCTGCTTCTTCGGGTGATGCACCGGGCAATCAGGATTGACGCAGACTTTACGGAGTTCACCTTTTTCCGTGCCGTCGGCAACGATGGCCTCGGTGACGAATTTGCAGGTCTT
>JASHUH010000200.1 GCA_030040115.1 Acidobacteriaceae bacterium
GCGGCCGATTTAGCCGATTATCAGCCGGAGTGGGTTACGCCCGTATCGACCACCTATCATGGCTGGACGGTCTATGAGATCCCGCCCAACACGCAGGGCGTCGCGGCGCTTTCCATGCTGAACATCATGGAGCATTTTCCGCTTAACGAGTGGGGTCACGACGATCCCCGGACGTTGCACGTGGAAATGGAGGCCAAATCGCTTGCCTACGCCGACATGCTTTACTACGTGGGCGACCCGCGAACCAATTTTGTTCCTACCGCGCAACTGATTTCCAAGAGCCTGGCCGATGAGCGGGCAAAGCTCATCGGGACGCGCGCCAACTGCCAAGTGCTGCCCTCGGTGCTGAACGATCGACTGAACAAGCTCGATAGCGACACGACCTACTTGGCGACCGTCGATAGCGATGGCGATGAGGTCTCGCTGATCCAGAGCAACGCCGGAAACTTCGGCTCCGGCTTGGTCCCGAAGGGGATGGGCTTCGTACTGCAGAACCGCGGCAGCGCCTTCACGCTCACGCCGGGCCAGCCGAACTCGATTGGGCCGCACAAGCGTCCGCTGCACACCATCATTCCCGCTTTCATGCAAAAAGGCGGCGTGTCCATCGCCTTCGGCATCCAGTCCGGTTTCAACCAGGCGCAGGCGCACGCCCAATTCGTAGCCAACATCGTCGACTTCGGCATGAATATCCAGGCGGCGCTCGATGCCTCCCGATTCAACGAGAGCAACAGCGGTTGTGGCGTAGATGTCGAGGATGGTTACCCCTTGGCGACTCTTGAGGAGCTTTTTATTCAGGGCCATCAGATCACTCTAGTCCCGAGATATTCGTTAGTGATGGGCAAAGGCAACGCCGTGGAGCACGACGACAGCCTCGGCGTAAACTTCGGCGCCACCGATCCTCGCACCGACGGCCAGGCGGTGCCCGAGATCACGCCTTTCTAGTCGGGAGCTTCACGAAGATTCACGAGCCGCCGCGGGAATTCCGCGCGGATGCATCGAACGCGTTGGGGCCGAGTCCACTCCGGCAACTCGAGCGCGCGAAACTGCGCCCGACCCTTCTTGCTCCACAACCCTGGTTGGCGTACCACTAGCTAATCGAAGAACGCGCGATCCTCGTCGGACAGATGCGCCCTAGCCGCGCGGACATTGAAGGTGACGCCAAGGCCGGGCTTGTCCCAAACATCGATGAAGCCTTTGTTGACAATCGGGTTGGGCAGGCCTTCGACGATGTCGTACCACCAGCTGGGGTTCCCGATCGGATACTCGAAGGCGATGTAGTTTTGGGGCAGTGCGGCCGCCATCTGCACATGCGCAGCGACTCCGAACAACCCGTCGAAGACGCCGTGAGGAGCGACCAGGATGCCGTGCAGGTTAGCGTATTCGGCGATCCACTTCAATTCCGCGATGCCGCCAACGTCTTCGGGATCCGGGCCGATGACGTTGACCGCCTGGATTTCGATGAGGTCTTTGAAATTCTCGCGCAGGTAGATTTCCTCTCCAGTGTGAATCGGGGTCGAGGTGCTCTCGGTGACCTGCTTGAAGACCTGGGCGTTCGGGTAGGGCGAATAGTCGCCGGTGATGATGTCTTCGAGCCAGGTGATGTGATACGGTTCGACCGCGCGCGCGAACCGGATGGCGTCCTTGACCGTCCAGCCCGGTCCGCAATCGAGGGAGAGGCCGACCTCGTCGCCGAGCACTTTTTTCATGGCTTCAACGCAGGAAAGGATGTAATCGAGGCCGCGTTCAGTCAGCAGGCCGCTGTCCATATGGGCCGGACCGCTGCGCGCCGGCGCGTCGTACCACATATCGGGGATGGCCTTCATCATGGCGGGATTGTGAAAGCCGACGGCTTGTTTAATCAGCGTGAAGCCTTCTTTGGCCGCTTTCATCTTGGCCATATCTTCGGCGTAATCCTGGGGCGTTTGGCCGCTCATGGGGAAGCGCACGGCGCCGTTGTAGACGCGGACGCGATCGCGGATTTTGCCGCCTAGCAATTTATAGACCGGCAGTCCGGCTGCCTGTCCGGCGACGTCCCAGAGCGCGATCTCGATGGCGCTCACCGCTGCGCCCCAGGGCTTGAACGCGCCCATGCGGCGGATCTTCAGCAGGATGCGCGCGACATCGGTAGGGTCTTCGCCGATCAGATAGTTGCGATAGAACAACACCATCGGCTTGAGATAGGTCTTGACGCCCTCGGCTTGCCCGTATCCGGAGATGCCTTGATCGGTGACGATGCGGACAGTCGGATTGGAACCGATGATGGCGCATTTCAGGTCCGTAATCTTGATCTTTCCATTGCTCTTTCGCGACGCGGAGGCGTCTGTCTCTTGAGCTGCCAAGGCAGTTGCGGCCGCCGCGCCGGAAAGCGATCCCATAAATCCTCTTCGCGTCCAATCTCCCATATGACTGTCCCTTTCGCAGGAAATGTACTGATTGATGCCCTGATTCCACCGTTTTCGCGAGCGGCTTTGATGGATTTTGAAGACATCCGCCATCATACGCCCTGGGTTTACGGCGAAACCAGAGAGGCTGCGATGAGTCTGGCCTTCTTTCGAAGGCGGTCGACGATTGGCGCGGCCGGCGCCGGCCCGCAATCGAGCCGTTGTGGCGCTCATGAAATTAGCGAAGATGACGAAGATAGCTGCTCCGCTCCCACCCCCGCCCATGACTTTTCGATGGGCGAACGTTGGTTTTCAGTAGGTTGCCCTGCGTGCTGCGGCGTAAATCTTTGAAAACACATATCTTTACTCACAGGAATAAAGAAAACAAAAGGGTTGCGGAGTGGTAAATCCCCATTTCCCATGCCTGGGCCACCTGAATTGGCTCAACTTTTTGTGGTTTTTGACCGATAACTCACCTGCGCGGGGCTTCCTGCGATGGAGATGAATGCGATGCCTCTTGTAGCCTGGAGCAGCGATTACTCAGTTGGCGTGATGAGCATTGACGGTCAGCATAGCAAGCTCTTCGACATCCTCAACGAGCTGCACGACGCCATGAAGACAGGTCAGGGCAAGACCGTGACGGGCGCACTGCTTGACAAGCTGATGAGTTACACAAAGGAGCATTTTTCTTGCGAAGAGAGACTGATGGAGGCGGCGGGGTATCCGGGACTGGCGAAACACCGCACGCACCACGAAGCGCTGACGCGCCAGGTTGGCGAATTCATGACCCGTTTCCAAAGGGGCGAGGGAACCGTGACTGTGGACCTGCTGATCTTCGTGCGCGACTGGCTCAAGAATCACATCCAGCGCGAGGACAAAGAATACGGCCCGTGCCTGAACCAGCACGGAATCAAGTGAGCGGACCATAACGGCAGACGCCGGATTGAATCGCGCCACCATGGTTGCGCTGTTAGAGCCTGGCCGCGACAGCCTTGGTTTCGGTGTAATGCTCCATGACTTCTTTGCCCATTTCGCGGCCCCAGCCGGATTGTTTGTAGCCGCCGAAGGGCCAGGCGGGGTCGCCGTAATTATGGGTATTAATGCAGACCGTGCCGGCTCTGATTTTGCGCGCCATCATGTGGGCGACCTTCAAGTTTCGCGTCCAAACGCTTGCGGACAGGCCATATTCGGTGTCATTGGCGAACTTGGCGACAGCGTCAAGGTCGGAATCGTCGAAGGACTGGACGCAGACGACCGGCCCGAAGATCTCTTCGCGCACAACCTTCATCGTGCGATCGGTCCGGGCGAGAACGGTCGGCTCGACAAAATAGCCTTGATCGCCCATGACCTTGCCGCCGGTGACGACCTCGGCGCCCTCTTGTCTTCCCGCCTCAAGAAAGCCGACCACGCGGGTGCGCTGTTCGTTCGAGACCAGCGGCCCGAGATTGACCGAGGGATCGAGGCCATGCCCGACCTTCAGCTTGCCGGCCTCCTGGCAGACGCCCTCGACGATTTTGTCGTAGACGGATTGATGGGCGAACAGCCGCGAGCCGGCAGTGCAGCACTGACCCTGGTTGTAAAAGATCGCGCTCGCTGTTCCAGCGATGGCGCGGTCAAGATCGGCGTCGGGGAAGACGATGGCCGGCGATTTGCCGCCCAGTTCCAGCGAGACGCGTTTAAGATTGCCAGCCGCCGCCTTGACGATCAGCTTGCCCACCTCGGTCGAGCCGGTGAAGGCGATTTTGTCGACGTCGGAATGCTCTGCAAGGGCGGCGCCAGCGGTCTCACCATAACCGGTGACGATGTTCACCACGCCGTCGGGAAAACCGGCTTCGAGGATGAGTTCGCCGAGCCGAAGCGCGGAGAGCGGGGTCTGCTCAGCGGGCTTGAGGACGATGGTGCAACCTGCCGCCAGAGCGGGGGCCAGCTTCCATGCAGCCATCATCAGCGGGAAGTTCCAGGGGATGATCTGGCCCACCACTCCGACCGGTTCGCGAAGACTGTAAACATGCCAATCGCCCGGCGATGAAACCGGAATCTGTTCGCCATTCAGCCGGGTTGCCCATCCGGCCATATAGCGGAACATCTCGATCGAACCGCCCACATCGTCGCGGCGAGCGTTGGTGACGGGCTTGCCGTTGTCGAGCGCCTCCAGTTCGGCAAGTTCGTCGGCATCACGCTCGATGAGGTCGCCGAGCGACCAGACCAGACGCTGCCTGGCGGCGGGAGAGATACGGGACCAGGGCCCCGTCTCGAAGGCGCGGCGCGCGGCAGCGACGGCAAGATCGATATCCGCTTTATCGCCAGCCGGCACATGGGCGATGACTTCTTGGGTCGCGGGGTCCTCAACCGCAAAAGTCTGGCCGCTGCGGGCGTCGACCCACTGGCCGTCAATTAACATTTGATGTTTCCTGGCTAGGAACGCCGTTGTGGCTGAACCGAGCGCCGGTCTGTACATCGCAGTTGCCATCGAATCCTCCTCATTGCGCCTTGGTCACGGCGCCTGTACATAGATACAAATACGACGATAGCGCATTTCTGCCAAGAGGCGCCGATGAGGTAAGCCGGATTCGGCTCGGGTGGGGCGGGCGCGTCCACGGGGAGGCAAGCTAGAAATGGGTTATTCCTTCTGCGCATACAGCGCCCACGCCGTCGCAAGGTCCTGCACCACATGGCCGAGCGATTTGTAGACGGTGATCTCATCTGCCGAGCGGCGTCCTTCGATCGCGCCCGCAAGCACCTGGCCAATTTCGCCAACAATATGGTCGTCGTTCACAAGGCCGGCTTGCTTTGCCCGCAAAAACTCCGCACCCTGCGCGAGGACGCCCTCACGGCTGTCGACAATGAAGCGCGAATTCGCAACCAGATGGCTATCGACCTCCGCAGGCTCCGCATAGCCTGACCCGACTACATTCAGATGTGTGCCCGGTCGAACCCACTCGCCGTTCAGGATCGGTTCGCTTGCCGAGGTGACGGTGCACACGATATCTGCGTCCGCAACCGCCTCCTTCACGCTGCCGGCCGGTTTCACCGGCGCCCCAAGCTCCGCTTGCATCGACCGGGCAAACTTTTCCGCGCGTTCCGGGGACCTTCCCCACACAACCGCGGATTCGATCTTGCGGATCTTCGAAATGGCGCGCGCGTGGGTTTTTGCCTGTTCACCATAACCGAGCAAGGCCAAGCGGTGGGCGTCTTTCCGCGCCAGAGCATCTGTGGCCACTGCGCTGGCCGCGGCGGTGCGAATGGCCGTGATCTCACCTGCGTGCACGGCGCACACCGGCGCTCCGCTTTGGGGATCGAACAGAATCACCAGGCCCTGGTGGGACTGGGTTCCGCGATGAGGGTTGTCTTGAAAGATGCTGATCAGCTTTGCGCCGAAGGGTGCATGCGCTCCCATGGCGCCCGGCATGACGCCAAAGATCCGCCCTTCCGAAAGCGGGATGATCGACCGCAGCAGTTGCCTTGTCTCGCCTGCCGAAAAGGCGATCATGGCCCGCCGCACGATGGGGATGCACATTTCATACGTCAGCCGCCGGGCCACCTCCTCACGATCGATGAATCGCATCCGGCCGCCTCCTTGTCGAATCTCCGTCGCGCCCGCGGGACATTGTCGATGCGGGGTTTATGGTATGCGGTGGGTGACGAAGCGAGCAGGGGTGGCGTGGGAACGCAAGGCGGGAGCCGGGAGAGCGGCAGTGTTTAAAGGCGGTTCAGCTTCAGCGACTGGGAATTGCTCGTCGGGATGGTTGGCGACGGCGGCGCGCATGAAGTCGATCCAGATGGGCAGCGCGGCGCGGGCTCCGGTTTCCTTGTCGCCGAGGGACTCGCGGCTGTCAAAGCCTACCCAAACGCCGCAGGTGACGGAAGGTGAAAAGCCGAGGAACCAGGCGTCGGTGAAGTCGCTGGTGGTTCCAGTTTTGCCGCCGAGGGGGTGATGTAACTGGGCGGCCACGGCGCCGGTGCCGCGCTGCACGACAGCTTCAAGGAGGGTCATCATGGTGCGGGCGGTTTGCCGGCTGATGACCTCCTTGACGGCCGGCTTATCCTGCCAGAGAACGATGCCGTCGGCATTGGAGACCTTGCGGATGAGATGCGGAGCGACGCGGATGCCGTCGTTGGGAAAGACGGAGTAGGAAGCCACCTGTTCTTCAAGGGTGATTCCGACCGCGCCGAGGGCGATGGGCAGGAAAGGTGGAATGTCGGAAGTGACGCCGAACTGGTGCGCCATGTCGATGACTTTGCGAATGCCGACGCGGGCGGCCAGTTTGAGGGCGGGGATGTTGCGCGATTCGGCGAAGGCGTTGGTGATGGTCATGGCGCCTTTGTAGTCGTTCTCGTAGTTATGTGGGAAATAACTGCCGAAGTGGACGGGGGCGTCGCGGATAATATCTGTGGGCTTGACGCCGTTTTCGATGGCGGCAGTGTAGACATAGGGCTTGAAGCTGGAGCCGACCTGGCGCTCGGCCTGGGTGGCGCGGTTGAAGACGGAAAGGGCGTAGTCGCGGCCGCCAACCATGGCGAGCACGTCGCCGCTGGTGTTGTCGATGGCGAGGAGCGCTCCCTGGACGCCGGAATCCTGCTCGAGCGCAGCGCGGCGGACGCCGCCCTCCGTGGAGGCGGAGAGTTGAACGTAGATGATGTCGCCGGGCTTGACCAAAGCGTCGCCGTAGCGCTGGCCAGTCCATTGCCAATCCTGGGGTAGAAGCAGGATTTCGTCGTCGGGCTCGCCGGGCGGGCCGATGCGGGCATGGATTTCGAGGGGCAGGACGCGGGTGACGAGGGCGTGGACGTAGTCGCCAGCGCCGTAGCTTACAGCCCAATCGGGATGGCGATAGGCGGGGAGGGATTGGCCGGCGGCGAGGATGTTTTCC
>JASHUH010000201.1 GCA_030040115.1 Acidobacteriaceae bacterium
TCGGCCCTGAAGTTGACAGTGACTGTAATGGTCCCTGTCCAATGGACTAGCGGCCTCCGGCGAACTCCGACCGATGCCGGCTATAGAAGAAATAGATGAGCAGTCCGATGATGAGCCAGGCGAAAAAGGCCATCCAGGTCATCACCTCCAACCCCAACATCAGCAGAATGCAAAACACGATGCTCAGCAGCGGAAAAACCGGTCCAAGGGGCGCGCGAAAGCCGCGGCGCCGCTCCGGCTCGCGATAGCGCAGGATGATGACCGCGGCCGACACCAGCACAAACGCGAACAGCGTGCCGATATTCGACAGGTTCGAAACGGTGCCGATATCGAGCAGCCCGGCGGGAACGCCGACTACGAACCCGGCGACCCACGTCGACACCGCCGGGGTGCGAAACTGCGCATGAATTTTGCTGAACACCGAGGGCAGCAGCCTGTCACGCGACATGGCGAACCAGATGCGGGCTTGGCCGAGCTGAAACACCAGGATCGAAGAGATCATGCCCATGAGCGCGCCCAACAGCACAAACAGGTACACCCAGTGCAGCTCCGCGCCGCCATACTGGAGCGAAAGCCGCCGCAGCGCGTTCACCACCGGCGCAGCGTCGCCCATCACCGATCTCCAGGGAACAATGCCGCTGAGGACGATAGCGACGCCGCCATACAGCAGCGTGCAGGCCACCAGCGTGGCCAGGATGCCGAAGGGCATGTCATGCTGCGGATTGCGGCACTCTTCGGCCGCGGTGGAGACAGAATCGAACCCGATATAAGTGAAGAAGATGATCGATCCGCCGGTGAGCACGCCCGTCCACCCGTTGGGCATGAACGGCCGCCAATAGTGCGGCTTGATGAAGCTGGCGGCGGCAAAGATGAACACCAGGATGGCGGCCATCTTCACCAGCACCAGCAGATTGTTAGTGCGCGCCGATTCGCGGATGCCACGCACCAGGATCACCGTCAAAATCATGACAATGAAGAAGGCGGGAATGTTGAAGCCAAAGTGCCAGCCCGGATTGTAAAGATTGTGGCCGGCGAAGTCTTGGAGGCCGGTAGGCAAATAGGCGGGCGAGATCCACTTCAACGGAGGATGAATGCCAAACCAATCCATCAGGTCGGCGATGTGCGCGGCGAATCCGACGCTCACGCTCATATTCGAGAAAGCGTATTCCAGGATCAGATCCCACCCGATGATCCACGCCACCAGTTCGCCCATCGTCGCATATGTATAGGTGTATGCCGAGCCGGCGATGGGGATCATCGAAGCCAGTTCGGCGTAACAGAGGCCCGTAAAGGCGCACACCATGGCCACAAACACCAGCGAGAGCGCCAGAGCCGGCCCCGCGCCCGGACGCCCGGCCATCGCCGTGTGCAGGATGAGGAAGTGAATCAAGGGCGTGCCGCTGATGGAGGGCTGATCGAAGTGCTGGCCGGCCATGGCCGTGCCGATGACAGTGAAGATTCCCGAGCCGATCACGGCGCCAATCCCCAGCGCGGTGAGCGACCATGGCCCCAGGCTTTTCTTGAGCGAGTGCTCGGGGTCTTCCGATTCGCGGATCAGCTTGTCGATGGATTTGCGGGCGAAAAGCTGGAACCGGAGGGGAGCCTGTGTGGGCCGGGGCCGGACGATGGGGCGATCGGGCAAAACATGCTCCTGTTCAAATGATTTGACAGAAAGTGCCTATTTTTTCGGAGCGTCGAGGCTGAAAGCCAATTCGTCCGCAATAGCTCGATGTTATACTGGTCACGGAGGCTCTGCTGAGAGGCTGTCCTTCGGGACGGTTGCAAATGCTTTGCCTTCTTTTTATTTGTGCTTAATTATTCTCCAAATGGCGCCGGCTCGTACACGATGCTGTACCAGGGATGCGAACCATTTTCATCGGTTGAGAAACCCTCAGCTTGCGAAGTCAGAATCCAAGGACCAAATTCCTCCGCTATTTCCGTTCGCACGTCGGCATCCATTCCCCTTCGTGGCAGCCTGAATCCCCAATTTATGGCGTAAATGCAAACATCCGCGGCTTGGACCGCGCGAGTGAGTCCCGATTCGACGAAGAACGGAACCGGCACGATTGAGTTCGCTCGAAATCGTCCCGGTTGAGTGCGAGTGAAGTACCTCTCGATTTGGCGGATGAAGTGCTGGTCAGCCGAAGCATCGGTTTCGTCAAAAACAAGCAGTCCGGTTTCGTTTTCTCGGGCAATGAAGTTGAAATAGCGCTCAAGAAGATAAACCAAGTCGCGCCTGAGAAAATCTTCTGCCTCGTGCGTTTTCGGCTTCTGAACGCTCGATGGCACAACGGCCGCAAAGATCCGGACGTTATGTGTTCTGAGCAGTACAAAAATGGCTCTTGCGAAGGCAAGACATGCCTGGCCGAATGCGCGGAACTCGGTTTCTGAAGGCGAGGCGTGTTGCAGCCCTTTGTTGAGGAACGAAATGCAGTTCTTCCTGCGTGCGACATCATCGAGCAAATCTCCTTGATTCGCCCAACGAAATCTCTTCTTTTCCAGGAGAAAGCTGCCCTTGATCTCGACCTTGAATTCCGCTAGCCGGACTCCGAAACAGGACTCTTCAAAGTTGGCGAAGTCCTGAACGAAACGCCACAATCGACTGGCGTGAAGGACAATGCCTCCGCGAACCTCATATGGACAGCTCTTATGGTCATGTCCACTCTCGTCAAGAAAGAAGAGGTAGCTCACGAATCTTCGTCTCAACCGGAAATCGGCCGGACAAAACCTATTCGGCCCGATCTTGGTTTCTCCTTACCGCTTCGTCTGTCCGCGCGCCATCTTCTTTACTTTTCTCTTATTCGAGCCGCGCGGAGTGCTGCGCTTGCCTTTCGGCGCCGCCTTCTTGCGCGCTGCGCGCTTCAGTTTTTTTCGTTCTGCCCGGTCTTCAATTTTGGTGGTGTCCGCCACGTACAACCTCTTTCGCTCAAATCGTTCAGGAGTTCCCGCCCACAGGCGAGTGCGATTTTATGGTAACAAAGACCGTGCTTCGGAAGCCCAGCTTCCGCGCTCGCCGGGGTATGGGCAAGTTTCCCCGGGTTCCGGGCCCCAGAGTAAACTCAACTGTCGTTTGCGAGGTGATCCTTGTTCGACCAAAGCGCCCGTGTTCTGGCCATCGATCCTGGAACCACATCGACGAAATTCGGCATTTACACGCAAGTCGGCGAGGAATTGGCGCGCGCCATCCGCCATGGCGACGATGAAATCGAACAGTTTCGCGGCCGGCTTATGCTCGAGCGTCTTGAGTATCGCACTGGAAAAATCGAAGCGGCACTGCTCGAAGCAGGATATAGTCCAAGAGGAAAAGCGGGGGAGCCGTGGGCCGCCGTAGCTGGCCGCGGCGGCTTGTTACCGCCCATGTCCTGCGGCACGTACCTCGTCGACGACGCCATGATCGCCGAACTGCGCCGTGCGCGGTTGGGTGAGCACGCTACTAACCTGGGGGCGCCGCTCGCGCTCCACTTCGCGCGCGCGGCCGGGGTCAATGCCTACATCGTCGATCCTCCCACTGTGGATGAGTGGCAGCCCTGCGCACGCTTCACGGGTTCGCCGCTGGCGCCACGCGTATGCATCGGTCACGCGCTCAACACCAAGGCGGTGGCCCGCCGTTACGCCCGCGAGCAGGGCCGCGCTTACGCCGATCTGCGGCTCATCGTCATTCACCTGGGCAGCGGTGTCACCGTCTCCGCGCACCGCCAAGGCAAAACCATCGACAGCAACACCATCGAGGAAGGCCCTTTCGGCCCCGACCGCACCGGCTCGCTGCCCGTGCGCTCCCTCGCCCGGCTCTGCTTCAGCGGAAGGATGACCCAAGCCGAACTCGATCGCCATCTCTTCGGCGACGGAGGTCTGTTTGCCTATCTCGGCACGCGCGATCTGGTCGAAATCGAGCGCCGCATCCAAGCTGGCGACGGCAAAGCTGCAGCAGTCCTCGAAGCCATGGTCTACCAAATCGCCAAGGAGGCCGGCGCCATGGCCGCGGTCCTGCAGGGTAAAGTTGACGCCGCGCTTGTCACCGGCGGTATGGCGCATTCCGATCTGGTGCTCCAACTGCTGCGCCCTCAAATCGACTGGATCGCCCCCGTCACTGTCTATCCCGGAGAAGACGAATTGCGTGCATTGGCTGAGGGCGCATTTCGCGTGCTCGACGGCGTGGAATTGGCCAAGCGGATGCCCACGGATCTGGCCGAGGCCACGGCGTGAAGACGGTTTCGAGCCGTTGCGCTGCATTCGCCCACGCTACTCGAGCAATCTCTCGGTGGGCCGGTCGTCGTTTGAGCCGATCCAGCGGGCGATTTGGCCCACAACGGCGGTAATAAAGGCCCACAACAGCAGCAACACCCCGATGGCGATGCACAAAAGCCCGCCCAGAACCCCGGGCCCCGAGGTGCTCATGTCGATGTGCAGCATGGAGCCGGCAAAGGGATAGGCCGCATTAAAATTTGCCGATCCATGGCAATACCCGATGATGACCCCCAGCCCGGCAGCCAGAAAAAGGACCGAGAGAATTAGCGGAAGTCCGGATTTCATTTCTGCCTCCCGATATCCGAGTGCGTGGGTTGCCGGGACGGCGGATTCCCACTCCCAAATGCAAGACAATCATTGCCGTTAGATGCATAAGCTCCGCAAAAAGTCCAGTTTAGGCCGTTTCTGCGGATTGCGGAACAGGTTGGAATCAGGCATCGCGCAGATTTGGCGGCGGGCTTTCGTCATCCACGCCATGCACAAGCCTCACGCTTCGGCCCGGGCCGCGCGCACTGCCGTTAGAATGAAATGGGTGATGGAACTGGTTCAAATCGAGCCGCTGCGCCGGGCGCCGGCGCCCAAGCCCGAGTGGCTCAAGGCCCGCGCCCCCATAGGCGAAAACTACCACGACCTCAAGCGGCTGGCCCGCTCGCTCGCGCTCCACACGGTGTGCGAAAGCGCTCATTGCCCCAACATCGGCGAGTGCTGGCATCACCGCACCGCGACCTTCATGATGCTCGGCAACCTCTGCACGCGCCGCTGCGGTTTTTGCGCCGTCCCCAAAGGCCGGCCGGCGCCCATCGATTTCGACGAGCCGCGGAGGGTCGCCGAGGCTGTAGCTCAATTAGGGCTGCTCCACGCAGTGGTCACCAGCGTCAACCGCGACGATGACAACCTGGGCGGAGCGCGCGCTTTCGCCATGGTCATCCGAGAGATTCGCCGTCAGGCCCCCGGCTGCCGCGTGGAAGTCCTGATCCCGGATTTTCAGGGCGATCGGCAAGCCATCCGCACCGTGGTGGAAGCCGAGCCCGAGATCCTGAATCACAACACCGAGTCCGTGCCGCGACTCTATCGCGTGGTGCGCTCGGGCGCGCGCTACCAGCGCTCCCTCGAGCTCTTGCGCTCCGCCAAAGAGCTGCGGCCCGCAGGGCTCACGAAATCCGGCGTCATGGTTGGGCTAGGCGAAGAGACCCGCGAACTGCTCGCGGTTTTCCGTGATCTGGCCGCCGTAGGTTGCGACATTCTCACCATCGGGCAGTATCTGCGTCCCTCGCGCGACCACCTGCCCATGGCGCGCCTTTACACGCCGGGCGAGTTCGCCGAACTCAAGGCCGAAGCCCTCACAATGGGTTTCCGCCACGTCGAGTCCGGCCCCTTAGTGCGGTCCAGCTATCATGCCCACGAGCAAGCCGGCGACGCTTTAGCTACCATGACTTCAAGTCGCTAGCGGTGTGTCATGAAAATGACGCTTGGATTCATGGGTGCCGTGATCGCGGCCATCGCGGTCACGATATTCGTTGGCTTCGCAGTCTCCAACGCTCTGATTTTCATTAATTTTTCTGGCCCCGACTCGGTTGTCGAGCCATGTTTCGAAATCGGATTCGCTTTCGGTCTCGCTTGTGGATTAGGCGCGGGGTTTTTGATTGCGCGTCATTTTTGGATTCAATACTCCTCCCCTCATCCCGCATGATCCGCCGGAGATGCGGTCCTTGGCGCCCAGGTTCGATAGAACCTTCTCAGAGAAACCCCGCGTCGTGATCCTCATTTCCTTTTGAACAACAGATCCCGACGCGCGCTTCCGCTCCAGACGATCCTCGGCGCCCCTGTCGATCATCGATCTGGAGAATGCGCCCGGTCTCTCGAGGACGAACGCGTGGTCCGCGCCCCGCTTGGCGTGGAGCCGCTGGAAGTCCCATGCACCTTCACCGGGTGAGTGCGGGACTCTGCCGCGCCCGCATCCAATTCTGTCGGCTTGGCGAGCTCGCCTGTGTGCACGCCCTTGGGATGGCTTCCGGTCCGCGAATTCCCCGGAAAAGGGGCAACTGTGAATACGTCCTGCCTATCCACCGGGTGACCCCTCGATTGTTTTTTCATCGCTCAACGCTCCTCATCGGCGCGGCTCTTCTCCTTCTTCAATCCGCGGAGTCGCGCCGCTTTTCCATTCGGATGCGATGCTATTCGAGGGGGTTAGCCACACTCGCCGCCTCCGCCGATCCGGAGCTTCGGCCCCCCAACGATTTCTTACGCTGGCTCGTCAGGAGCGCTTTGGAAACCAGCACGTCGGGGATTTTGACGATAACTTCTATAGTTCACGCTTTACCGTCGGGTTGGTCTTAACAGAATAGCCGCTCGCCTTTTGACCAACGCTGGCGGACAGTCGAATCCAGCCGGAAATTATCTGCCCGTGCCGCCCACCGTCATCTTATCCAGCTTCACCGTCGGAATCCCCACTCCCACGGGCACGCTCTGGCCTTCTTTGCCACAGGTGCCGATGCCTTCGTCGAGCTTCAGGTCGTTGCCGACCATCGACACGTACTTGAGCGCTTCCGGCCCGTTGCCGATCAGGGTGGCGTCGCGCACCGGCGCCGTCACCTTGCCGTCCTCGATCAAATACGCTTCCGACGCCGAGAAAACGAACTTCCCATTGGTGATGTCCACCTGCCCGCCGCCGAAGTTCACCGCGTAGAGACCGCGCTTCACCGAGCGCACAATGTCTTCGGGAGCATCCTCGCCGGCGAGCATATAGGTATTCGTCATCCGCGGCATGGGGATGGCCTGATAGTTTTCGCGCCGGCCCGATCCGGTATCCGGCATACCCATCAGCCGCGCGGAAAGCTTGTCGGATAAATAGCCCTTGAGCACGCCGCC
>JASHUH010000202.1 GCA_030040115.1 Acidobacteriaceae bacterium
AAAACGAGAACAACGTCGAGGCGCACGTCAAAACCACGGGCCCCGAGATATGGAAGCAGACACAAGGCCGCGTCACGCATTTGTTTACCTCGCTGGGCACCTGCGGCACGGTGACTGGCGTGGGCCGGTTTCTGCGCGCCAAGAATCCGAAAGTCAAGATCATCGCCGTGCAACCCACGGAGGGTCACGATGTACCGGGCTTGCGCAATGTTTCCCAGCTCGAGGTTTCGAAGCTCTTCGATTCCTCGCTCATCGACGACATACTCGAAGTGGATTTCAACCTCGCCTACACGCGCGCGTTGGACCTGTGCCAAAATGAAGGCTTGTTGGCCGGTCCGAGTTCGGGCCTGATTCTCGAAGGCGCGCTGCAGATCGCCGCTCGCGATCAGCGCGGCTTCGGCGTCATGATCTTCCCCGATAACATCTTCAAATACACCTCCAACATGGTCAAACATATCCCCGCACTTGAGCTTCAGGAGAAAAGGTGAGGAGCTTATGACAAATTACGCGCATCCCGAAATCCTGGTCGATACCGACTGGGTGAAACAGAATCTCGGAAAACCCGGGATCAAACTTATTGAGGTCGATGTGGACACGAAAGCCTACGACGCGGGCCACATCGCGGACTCCATTGGCTTCAACTGGCAGAGCCAGCTTCAGGACCAGGTCCGCCGCGACATCATCGGCAAGCAGGAATTCGAAAAGCTGTTGAGCGCCGCGGGCGTCTCTCCCAGCGACACGGTGATCCTGTATGGCGACAACAACAACTGGTTTGCCTCGTATGCTTTCTGGCTGTTCAAAATGTACGGCCACAAAGATGTGCGCCTGATGAACGGAGGTCGCGTCAAGTGGCTCAACGAATCGGATAAGGAGCTGACGGCTGAACCGACCAAGATCACTCCGACGCAGTACCATGCCAGCGAGCCGGATCTGAGCTTGCGCGCCCTGCTTTCCGAGGTGCTGAAGACGCAGGCGGAAAAGCGTCACAACCTGGTCGACGTGCGCAGCCCCGACGAATTTTCCGGCAAGGTCATCGCGCCTCCCGGAATGACCGAGACGGCGCAGCGCGGCGGCCATATTCCCGGGGCCAAAAGCATTCCCTGGAGCACGGCGGCCAACCCCGACGGCACCTTCAAGTCAGCCGACGAGTTGCGCAAGATCTATTTGGAGGAAAAGGGCGTGGATCCCCAAAAAGACACCATCGCCTATTGCCGCATCGGCGAGCGGTCGAGCCACACCTGGGTTGTGCTTAAGTATCTCCTGGGCCTGCCCAACGTGAAGAATTACGACGGGAGCTGGACCGAATACGGCAGCATCGTCGGCGCGCCCATTGAAAAGTGAGATGCAGGGCACGCCGCCTGTTCCGGGCCGCACCCGCCGTCTGAGCGGGGATAGAGGCATATGCTCAAAGTATTCTGCGCTCCCAGTCGCTACACGCAGGGGCCCTATGCCACAAGGCAGCTTGGCCCCGAAATGCGCAAGCTGGGGGTGAAAGGACCGGTGCTCCTCGTCGCCGGGCGCAGCGCCATCCGCCTGCTCTCCCAGACCTGGGCGGACACCTTCGCGGATGCGGACATGCTCCATCGGGTGTTCGCATTCGGCGGCGAGTGTACAGCCGCGGAAATCCGGCGCGGCAGCCAGGCGGCGCGCGACGCCGCGGCGCGGGTAATCGTCGGAGCAGGCGGCGGCAAAGTATTGGACACGGCGCGCGCGATCGCCTCCGATCTCTTGCTGCCCGTGATCAACTGTCCCACCATCGCTTCCAGCGACGCTCCGTGCAGCGCCCTTTCGGTCGTCTACACTGAGGCCGGAGCCTTCCAGGAATACCGCATTTACGGGCGCAATCCCGACCTGGTGCTGGTGGACACGGCCGTCATTGCCCAAAGCCCCGTGCGGCCTCTGGTCGCCGGCATGGGCGACGCTCTGGCCACCTGGTTCGAGGCCAAGGTGTGCGCCGATGGTGGCGTGAAAAATATGCGCGGAGGGGCATCGACGCGCAGTGCTCTCGCCCTGGCGGAACTTTGCTATAAGACGCTTCTCGCCGACGGAGTGGCCGCGATCGAAGCCTTGCAGTCCCGGGAGCCAAACGATGCGCTCGAACGCCTGGTGGAGGCGAACACGCTGCTTTCCGGCCTGGGCTTCGAGTCTTCCGGGCTGGCTGCCGCCCACGCCATCCACAACGGGCTAACCACCGCGCCCGGTGCGCACAGCTATATGCACGGAGAAAAAGTGGCGTTTGGGCTGCTCGCCCAACTGATGCTCGAGTCGCAACCCTCCTCCGTTGTGCAAGAAGTGCTGGCGTTTTCGCGTAGCGTGGGCCTGCCCACAACGTTTGACGAAGTAGGCATCGCCAGCCCCAGCCAGGAACTCCTTGCAACCATTGCCGCGCGAGCCACGGCGCCGGGCGAAACCATCCACAATGAGCCGATGCCGGTGACCCCGAAAACAGTGGTGGAGGCGATGCGGGCGGCAGACGCCGCCGGGGCTGCGTTTCGCGGGTCGGGGCACGTCGCGAGGACAGAAAAATCAAACACCCACGCGCACGTTGTCTGAACGACATCCACCATCTGATGCCGCAAATCGAGGATGATGAACGGTCCAACCAGACCCCGGGTTCTGGAAGCTCGCCAACCAGAGGGGATGGGCAGGGGGCGAAGCTCAAAACGCGCTGCAAAGGTTCGCTGGATCAAAAAAACGTCTGCACGACATCGACCACCTGATACCGCGCATCGAGGATGGGGAGCGTGCGCCACTTATCGAACGTCGTGCACGGGTGGCGCACGTCGAAGCCGATCATATCGCCCACGCGAAGATCGTCGCCGGGCGCGATGCGCATAAACGCATGCTGGTCCATCAATTTTGTCAGAGTCCAATGAGAAGGGGCAGCTTTCGGCAAGTCTCCGCCGGGGCGAAAATGCAGCCCGGGAACCGGCAGACCGGAGTCGAAAGCGGCATCGCGCTTGCCGAGAGTGATGATCGCTGTTTCTTCCTCCGGGACCGACTGCACGTAGGCCCACACCTGCAGCGCGGGCATAAGGCCCTCATGCATTTTGCGCGCAATCGGGTTGTGGTCGAGAATCCTTGCCTGCGCCTCCCGGTAGGCGCCGACGTCGTGAGTCAGATAACAGCCCGGACGGAGAACGATGTGAAACCGGTCCCCGAGATTCGCCGCAGAGAACTCTTCGGCCACCACGTCATACCATGCGGAGCCTGCGCCCGAAAGCAGAATGGGCGTGCGCGGGAAACGCCCTTCGGAATCCAGGCGCCGCGCGACATCGACCGCACGGCGTAAAAAGGCGCGAATGGAGGCTTCATCGTCGAGAACTCCTTCATACATTTCAATCCCGCGGAGAAGAAGTGTTTCTCGCCACTGCAAAAGCGCGCCAAGCAGCGCCTGCAACTGCTCGTCGTTGCGAACGCCGGTGCGCCCGCCCATGGCGCCCAGTTCGAGCAACACCTGGAGGCGCTGCCCGGATTTCGAAAAATAACAGCCCAACTGCTGGGCCTGCGCAGCCGAGTCGACCAGGCAGTAATAATCGAACTCCGGGTCTTGAAGCAGACGCGCGATGATGGCCATGTTCTCTTGCCCGATGAGCTGATTGGCCATGAGAACGCGCCGGACGCCGTGGGCGTACGCCACCAGCGTTTGATGCGCGGTGGCCAGGGTGATGCCCCAGGCGCCGTTGCGCAACTGCATTTCGAACAAGCGCGGCGCCATCGTGGTTTTGCCGTGCGGCGCAAGGCGCATGCCATACGCGTCGATGAACTCCCGCATCCAGCCCAGGTTGTGCACGAGCTTGTCTTGATAGAGAACCGCTGTGGGAAGCGTGAGGTCTTCGTGGAGAAGGCTCCAGCCCTTGCGCGCGATCTGCTCGGGCTCCAGGGCGCGGTCGAGAAATCCCAGCCCCTTATGGAGCGGACTTACCAGGTTTGTGAACGTGGACATCATGGACTCTTCCATTTCAGTGATAGCGGGTTGCGGACCTGCGTTTACAGGACATTTGCCTTGGCGAGAGAGTGACACCGGTTAGTCTATACTTTGAAGCTGCGTCGTGGTCATTTGTGATGCGTTCATCCGGAACGCATGGGTGTATGACGGCAGCGGCGGCGAACCCGCGTGCGCCCAGGTGGCCATGCGCGAGGGCCAAATCTGCGCCATCGGAGCGCGACCAAATGGAGTCAATAGAGAACAAGAGGAGGAAGCGGCATGGAAATCAAGCGATACGGCGCGGAAGGCGGCAAGGGCGCGGGCGGCCAGCAGATGCCGTTTGCGCGCGCGGTGCAGGCCGGGGGATGGCTTTATGTTTCCGGGCAGGTGCCCATGGTGAACGGTGAAGTGGTGGCGGGCAATATCGGCGCCCAAGCCGAGCAGGCAATTCGCAACCTGCTTGCGGTGCTCGCCGAAGCAGGCTACGGCGCGGAGCACGTGGTCCGTTGCGGAGTCTGGCTCCAGGATCCCCGCGATTTTGCCGCCTTCAACGCCGTCTTCCGGCGGATTTTCGGCGAGCATCCCCCGGCCCGTTCCTGTGTGCAGTCCAGCATGATGGTCGATTGCAAAATCGAAATCGATTGCGTTGCCTTCAGGCCCGGGGAGAGTTGAGCTTCGCGCTCTTCTTCCTCGTTCATCCATGCAGTCCACACCCGCGATCCGGCTTCCGAGGCGATGCTCGGCCCTCATAGCATCTTCCTTTTGACCGCGGCGGTTGTGGCTGTCACTGGACTGATTCTCCTCATCGCAGTTTGCAAGCTGAATCCATTCCTCTGCCAGACCATCGTCTCCGTGACCGCGCGGCTATTCAGCATGGCGGCAACGCAGGCGCTCCGATCCGGCCCGGTCGGCCAAGGAAATGCGCGGCAATGGCGGCCATATCTCCAGGCGCCTGTCATAAGTCGCCAGAATGTAGAGAATATCGGACAAATGCCCAGCGTCGGGAATCGCTCACGCGAGCCGCGTTGGAGGGCGGTCAGAGTAGGGGAGTCGTCTATTGGTCCGTGTTATTTTTGCGCGCGCCGGGGGTGAGCTTTCTGATGAGAAATTCCTGCAAGAGATTTTCGGCGCCGCCTAGGGCGAGGCCAATTCCCGCATTCTCAAAGGTGAGCTGCAGGCCGGTGCGGTCGCTGCTCGGGTAGTAGAGATTTGAGATTCCGGCTGCCGCCAGTCCTCCGAGAATCGGCGAATAGGCCGGCTGCCAGCGGCCATTGTCGCCCTTGCAGATGACGGTTGTCTCCAGGGCGTACCAGATGCGCGAGCCGACGCTCCCGGTTCCTTTCACGAAGTAGCGCGGGTCCTGCTTCAGAAGCGATGGCAGAATGGCGCCGCCCAGCATCGTGGCGTCAAACGTGTCGACATAGCCGGCTCCGAAGCGCTTGGCGTAGCCCTGGGCGCCTTGGCCGTATCCCGCGAAAGTGTTGTCGGCCTGCTCCAGCCCGGCAGAGGCCCCGTTGAGAGCCCAGGTAACGGGGTCGATGCTCGATTTCCAGGCAAGCTGAAATTTTTGGCGCGTGGTTAACGGCGCGGCGTGATTGTCATAACTGATATAGAAATTCGGAAACACGCCTAAAACGCGCTGCTTTTCTTCCACGTTGAGCTGGGCCTGGGCGATTTCAACCTGGGAGGCGGTGACGCGAACTTCGCTGACGGCGGCGGCGAGGGGCAGGACGATGCTTTGGGCATCGTAGTTTTCGCCTGCCTGCAACACTCCGGAAACCGACCGGGTGAGAAAGCCGCGCGAAGAAAGGGTGAGCCGGAACGGGCCGGCGGGAAGGTTGGTGAAATCGAATGCGCCGTTGGCGTCGGTGACCTGCGTGATATGTGCCGGCGGAGGGGTGGACCCCGTTTCGACGAGCGTTACGTGCACTCCCTGGTACACCGTTCCATCGCCGCCTTCAACCACGCCGTGTATGGTTGCGCCGCTTGCCCCGGGTGACGCTGGGGCTGACGCGCCGCCGGAGGCTGAACCTTCGGCGCCGGGAGCAGAGATGGATGGCGGCGTGGAGGAAGGCGGGCGCGCATTCTGCGTCCACAGGGTTGGCGTCCCAACCAGCAACGCAAGCACCAGAAGAGCAAGGACGGAATACGCGCTCCGCGGCGGGCAGGCGGGCGGGCAATGGCTGAAATGGGGCCAATTTCCGATGGTCACGCCCATGCCTTGACGCAAACTCCCCTTCTTCGGGTGCGATCTGGCGATCTGATCCGCTGCGGTTTTAGACGAAAAGCCTGCGCCCGAAGTTGACCGCGGCTTGGTGCGCTCTTACCGCCCGTGGCGCATGCATTTGCCAAACAGGCCGAACTGGTTTGAGACCTGCCGGATGCGGGCGCCTCAGCATTTCATGGTTCGGGAGCGGCCGGTTGTCCAGGCGTTTGTGGGCTGGTGTGCGGAACGCGCTTGAAATCCACCGCGAAATGAGGATCCTGGCGCGTGCCCGCAATGTGGATCGGAACCTCGGTTCCGGCTCCGTTGGCTCTGAAAAACCGGTCGGCGGGTTTCAGAAGCTTCCCCACAAAGCCGCCCACCATCTGCGACACAGTGGCCTGCATTTTGGCGTCCCCGGCAAAATTCAAAGCGCCGCCATCGATGGCGTAGTCGCCTTTAAGGTCGATTTCCGCGCCCGGCACTGTGTAAACGAGGTTGGGTAGGGTGATAATGCCGGCAACCATGGTGAAATCGCCCTTCATGATCGAGAACACATCGGCGGCATCGGGATGTTTGGCTTGCTTGGGTTTACCCTGGCCGCGCAGGCTCAGCTCCGCTATGCGCTGCTGGATCTTGGCGTTGGCGAACCGCGCATCGTCGAGCATGAAGTTTCCCTTGAGCCGCATGCGCAGGTGCACCGGAGCGGAGCCGGGAGGAATATCGAGCCTGGTTTTCATGTGCAGCACCCCGGTCAGCAGCGGCTCGCCGGATCGGGTGGCAAGGCGGAGAAAATCTTCGATGCGGCCTTGGTCCACGTTCACAGCGAGAGCAATGTCATGCCCGCGCGGGCGCGCCTGGCCCGCTTGGGGGTCGGGATGAGGGGCTAAGCCCACGATGCGGCCCGTGGCGATTAAATGCGAGCCGCCCAGCGTGGCGTCTACGGGATCGAGCCAGGTGTCGCCGTTGATTCCGTCGACCCGAGCGTGAAAGCGGGTGCGGAGGGGCAGCGCAGCGCCAAAAGCGGTCAGGCGAAAATCGGGTGTATGGGTTTGCCCTTCCACGATCAGGCCGCGGAGCGTGCCCTGGTACCGGCCGGTGGAGCTCAGAATTCCTGCAATGCCCTTGAACGTGTTCAGTTCGGCGTGGTCCAAGCGGTAGTCGCCCGCGATAGGGCTCTGGCCGGGATCGTCCACCACCCAGGGCCCGAAGCTGCCTTTGGTGGTCACCGTTCCTTTGGGCCGGGGAGTGGTCACCACCGCGTCGAACGCCACCGGGCGATCTGGGCTTACGTGGGTCAGCTTGATGGTTTTGATGGCGAATTCCAGGGGGAGCCTGCCGGACTTGGCGGTTTCGAGCGTAAGCGTGGCATTCGCGCAATTGATATGGTCGATTTCGAATGGCGGCAAGATCCCGGTTGACGGCGCGGGCGGCTGCGGGGTGGGTTCCGCCATAGGCTCGGCTGCGGAGGCAAGTCGCTCTCCGGGCGGGATGTCGATGACAAGCCCCTCGATGCGCACCATGGAAATGCGGATCGGTTGCCCGGTTTTGTAGTGGAGCGGAGCACGGAAGCGGAAGTTGTCGATTTGAATGAGGGGCGGCGTTGAAGGCGCCGCAGGGCCGGAGGACGGAGCGCCGTTCGCGCCGGGCGCGGCAGTTCCCGGCGGCCAGATGCGCAGGCCTTTGCCCTCGGCGCTCAGCCCGTGGAGAAGCGAAACATGGAAATCCGCCAGCTCGACATAGGCGTGAAAATGCGCTTCGAGGCGGTCCACGATCAGGCCCCGCAGAATGGGCTCGGCCCGGCGCATGGCTACCCCGGCCAGGACGGCCACCACGACGGCCACGAGCGCAGCGGCGCCCGCAATCCACTTCATCCACGCGTGCTTGCCCGGTCTTGGCATTCGAGGGTTTACCGTCTGGATTTATTGATGCACAAATCCTTACCAGGCGCCATGCCGGGCGCGGAGGGGCGCCGCTGCGCCTCTCGCGGGATGGTCTGCAAAGCGCCCGATCTTGACGGTGGAGCGCTTGTACCGCCCTGAACAGTATTTGCCGGTGAGGGCTATCGCTCGAGGAGCGCGTTCAGCAGGGAGTGTCCGGGCTTGGTGAACGGATTGACGATAGTAACGCCTCTCCACACAAACCCATGCTGCATATCCTCGGACAAGAGCAGTTGGCAATCTGCCTCGGCGGCAGCCGAGAGGATCACGGCATCCCAAATGCCGAATTGCTGAACGGCGAGGTCAACAGCGGCCAAAAGGAT
>JASHUH010000203.1 GCA_030040115.1 Acidobacteriaceae bacterium
CTGGCCAACAGCTGCCCCAGGGATGTGGATGAACTGCTGGAAGACATCCTCGGCTCCATTGACGGCATTCGCTCCTCGCCCGACAAACTGCGCGGCTGCATCCTGCAATCCGAGCTTCCTCCTTTTTTGCGCTAATCCATTGCATTATTTATGCAGCAGTCAATAAGTGAAGCTATCTTCGCCAGTTCCGCTAACCCGCGAGCCGCTGCGCCCGTCACCGGCCTGTCGGCCGGCATGGGCGTCTGGGCGACCATTCTTACCATCATCGCCATGTATGTCGCCGGCCGCACTACAGCTCATTTTTCCAATGCTGTAGACCGCGCGGGCAGGATTTGGCATGGCATGGCGATGTTCGGCCTCTCGGTGATCGCGGTCGTATTGGCCCTGATCTTCGGGGGCGCCGCCATGTCGGGGGGCGCGGGCATCGCGGGCAGCACCCATAGCCCTTACATGCTCACCGTGTTTGCCGATATCGGCTGGATCGGCTTTGTCTCGCTGTTCCTGGGGTGGCTGGCCGCCATCGGCGGAGCGGTTCAGGGACCGTTTCGCAAATCCGGCGTGTACGCGGAACGGGAAACGCACGAAGTCCGTCCGGCAGCCTGATCGCCGGAATTTGACCGCCGTAACCTGATCGCCGGAACGCGGGACGACCATCGCAAGGTGCGACTCAAGCGAGGACGAAGAAAAGATCCCGCGCAGCTCTCCGGCTCTCGATCGCGCAGGTCGGAAGAACCAGAAGGGGAGCTGCGTGCCCGCTCGAGTCACAGTTCGATGCGAAATGGCGCCTGCGCCGCATCTATCGAGCCTTCAATTCCGCGCAGCCGCTTCTATCTCTCTTGGCGTCAAGTTTCTGATCAAACCGATCAAGCTCGCCGTCTGCGGCAGAAAAGGCGCTCTCATGGCCCGCGCGTGCGAGGGAGCTGCCTCAACGTACTTCTCGTAGGCGGTAATCCAGTTTGTGGCGATGGCTTCCTGGGCTGCCGACAAATCGAGCTGGTGCGAGCAAACCATCTCGTGAAGACGCTCTTCCAGGGCGTCTTTCATATGCGCATTCCACTTTGCAGGTTGGTAGGGCTCAGGCCACAGATTCCGGATGTCGTCGTCGCCTCCTAACCCCGGCGTAATCAGGTAATCTACCTCATATTGATCTGAATGCGCGCTGGATATTCCGTATTCCGCAAAAACTCTCTCCCTCTCTGTTCGCGAAACAGGCATGACGACCTCCTCATGGCTCAACGAGCAAACCTGTTCGAGTGAGGCGTGCCGCGCGACACCCGGGGTGAGAGCGGGGTTGGGCAGAACGCCTCGATCCGACGCCGCCTGAGGAAAGATTGCGCCCGTGGCTGTGAAGTGCTGAAAGGCCACAACACAGGCAAAGACCATCGCCGCCGCGAGCGCGGCAACGCCAAAGCCGCGAACAATGAAAACGCCGGAGACGCGATGACGCGGAACGCCGCACGACTCGCCCCTCGATAACTCCGCCAATCGGATTTGCAGCGTCGCCCGCGGTCCGGCAATTGGGGTTAGTTCAGCCTCGAGGTCGCTCTTTTCTGCCCGCGCCACATCCAACAGAAGTCCCTCCATCTGCGCCCACCTCGCCCTGCAGTCCCTGCATGCTTCCAGATGCATCCGCACCCGGTGGGCGCGCTTCCCCGGTTCGGCATCCGCGGCCAGCAGCAGATCTTCGTCAGAAACGTGTTGTTGGTGATCCCGCATCTGCTACCCCCGATCCGCGCGGGTCAGTTTGCCGAGCGACCGCGCCAGCGACATCGAAACACTTCCCAATGAGATTCCCAGGGCTCGTGCGATTTCCCGGCTCCGCAAGCCCTCCGCCCGCATCCGCAAACAGGCCTGGTCCACATCGGGCAACGCCCGCACCACCGCGAGCAGCCGCTGGCGCCGCTGCGCTGCGGAGCAGGCATCCTCCGGATTCGGCCCCGGATCGGGCCGTTGCGCCGCGATGCCTGCCTCCTCTTCCGTCGCTGACGGCAGCCGCTTGTTGGCGTGGCGCCGCTTCAGCGTCAGATTATGCGCCACACGGAAAATCCAGCCGCGTAAATTCTGCCGCGACCGTCCCAGGTGCAAATGCCGGAAAAGGGCTAGAAATACCTCCTGAACAACCTCCTCCGCGTCCGCTACCGGCACGCCGAACGAAATCGCGTAACGCAGAAGGGGATCATGATATTGCTCAAAAAAAGCCATCACCTCCCGCTCAATCTCTACCGCGGTCCCCTTCACCTCCGGGGAGGAAGCCAGAAGGGGCAGGCCGCATGTCAACTCAGCAGCGCTCGGTGACCCTGTTCCTTTCATCTGTATATTCATTTCCTTCTGAATTTGTTCAGGCTTTTTCCAGATCCGGCCGCACTCTCAAGAAACGCTGAACAGAATCGGGCCAATCGGAATATCCAAGATGGAGGCGCCAGTCCTGGATCTCCATGCATTCAGAATAATGTCCCCCAAGCGCAAGACACCAGGAATCGTGAGGTCAAGTTCGTGAAACGATATACCACCTTGCTATTTTTAATGGCTTTTCCCGTTTTTTCTCAAAGCAATAGCGGAGAATTGCGGCTCCATGTTATCGATCCCTCCGGTCAGGCCGTCCAGACCCGAGTCCAGGTCGTGAGCGAGGCCAATCAGTATAGCTATACATTCACTACCGACGATCAGGGCGAACTGGATGCCAGGCGGCTGCCGTATGGAATCTATCAGATCCAGATTCAGGCGCCGTCTTTTGCTCTGGCCTCCGAATCGATAGCAATACGCTCCGCTCTCCCCGTGGAACGTACGATCCAGTTGAAAGTGGCTCCAGTTTCCCAGTCGGTGACAGTCCACGCGTCCGGTACGTTGATCGACCCCTATAGCCCCGGTTCGGTCAATGAGATGGGCTTGCAGACAATTCAGAACCGGCTAACCGCGCTGCCCGGCCGCTCCATGCAGGACCTGGTCAACTCCGAACCGGGCTGGCTCTACGAAGGCAATGCGGTTCTTCACCCGCGCGGTTCGGAATATCAGACGCAATTTGTGGTGGACGGCATACCGCTCACCGACAATCGTTCGCCAGGTATGGGTCCTGAGATCGAAGCCGACGACGTCCAGTCCCTGGCGATTTACACCGCAGGCATTCCCGCGGAATTTGGCAGGAAGATGGGCGGAGTGGTGGTGGTGAATACTCTCCAGAACGAACAACCGGGATTTCACGGCCATCTCACCCTTTTCGGCGGTAGCTTTGATACGGGCGGGATCGACAGCCAGGACCAATACACGTGGAAGAAGAATACGCTTGGCTTCAGCGCCTCCGGCAACATGACGGACCACTATCTCAACACGGTGGTTCCTGAGCCTTACACCAACCAAGGCACCACCGGCAGTTTTTCGCTGAGCTATGAGCGGGAGTTCACGCCGAAAGACCACCTCACTCTGATTGCCCGCCATGAACTCGCGCGCTATCAGATTCCCAACGAATTCGTGCAGCAAAATGGAGCCTGGGTGCCAAATGCAGTCAATACCGTCGGCTGCCCTCCCGTTCCTGCGGCCGATGAGCCGAGCGATTGCGTCTACGTTCCTGGAGGGCAAGTACAGAATTCCGACAACTTCGAAACCATGGGGACCGTCGCCTACCAGCACATTTTTTCCTCCAACGCGGTAGGCGAGCTGCGCGGAATGTCCCGCGATAACTCCAACGATTTTTATTCCAACCCGGAGTCGTGGCCCATCAACGTAACCCAGCACAACGATTTCAAGGAAATATATTTCAACGGCAGCGTCGCCATCCATCACGGAAGGAACGAATGGAAGACCGGTGTCGAATCCGACAACCTATTTCTGCACGAAAACTTCAGCGACTATCTTCCCGACTGCTCCGGTCCACTGGGCGCCTCAGGTCCTCAGTGCGGCATCCAACTAGGCTTGTTCGACCCCGGTAGCGCGGTCACGTTTGCCTTTGCCGAGAGCCGTCCGGACCTTGAGCAGTCGGCTTATGTTCAGGATTTGATCCGCCTCGGCAAGTGGACAGTCAACGCTGGCCTGCGCTGGGACCACTACCAGTTGTTGGTAAATCAGAATGCCCTGAGTCCGCGCCTTGCCCTCTCCCGCTATTTTCCCTCGGCCGGCCTGAATCTGCACGTCTCCTTTGATCGGGTCTTCCAGACACCGGCATTCGAGAACATTCTTCTATCCAGTTCTCCCACAGTGCTCGATTTTGATCCCATTTCTCTGCGGCAGAACGTTTTGCCCTCTCACGGAGACTATTATGAAGCGGGATTGACCAAGGCGTTCTACGGGAAACTGCGCCTGGACGCCAATATGTTCCGCCGTGACGTGAACAATTACGCCGACGACGATGCCATTCTGAACAGCGTCATCGGCTTCCCCATCGCCTTCCGCAAGGCCATTCTCTACGGCGCGGAAGGCAAGCTCGAACTCCCGCAGTGGAAGCGCTTCTCCGGCTTCGGCAGTTACTCCTACATCGTAGGCAACTGCTGGCTCCCCGTAGTCGGCGGTCTTCTCCTGGGATCGGCGAGCGGTGTGGCCATTGGGCCGAACGGCAATCTCATCAATACGCAGCTAACCGGACACATACCCGATTCGCAGGACCAGCGGCAAACCATTCGCGATCGCCTCCGCTATCAGGTCGCCCCGCGCTTATGGGTCGCCGCGGGAAGCGATTACAACAGCGGACTGCCGTTTGAACCGGACGAAACCCCACAAATGTATGCCACGGAATACGGGCAGGTGGTGATTAATCACCTTAATTTCAATCGCGACCGCATCAGTCCGTACTTTACGCAAAATGCATCTGTGGGCGTCGACCTCGTCGAGCGGGAAAAAGCCTCGCTACGCTTGCAGGGTGACGCCCAGAACGTGAGCAACGCACTCGAAGTCATCGACTTCGGAGGGCTGTTTTCCGGCAACGCCATCGGCCCGGCGCGCCAGTTTACCTTTCGCCTTCTAACGACGTTCTAGAAGCCGCGCTCCTTATCGGTCCAGCCATACAAGTTGGATTGAACACTGCACCCTAGCCTTTGAGACCGCCCCGCTTGCGCCTTACTGCTCGCTCACAAAAACAGCGGTCGTAAGGGCCGGAACGGTGGCCTCGCCCTGTTGCGAGTTGAAAGTCGAGGTGCGGACGGTGGCGTCGGCCGAGTTCTGCTGCAAGGGATGCAGGTTGAGCTCCATCCCCTTGAGCGTTGCATCGGAGAAGCTCACCTGTTGATTCCTCGCGTTGAACAGGACCAGCACGTGCGTATAGGGACCGTAGTTGCCGCCGTTGGCGTCGAGTTTCACCACGATCAGACCCGGAATCTGGCTCGGCCCGACATTGAGAAAGGTGAGGTTCTGTTGGATTTCCGCCAGCGTCGCCATCCGGAACAGGCCCGAGCTGTAGCGGATACGCAGAAACTCCTGAAACGCCGCCCCGCTATAGGCGATGTTCTGCGGCTGCGGCGTATAGGCGGAGTTCGACAGTAGCGGGGTCATCAGCGGCCATTGTCCCTGGTTCTGGCTGGCCATGGGCAGGCCGATGCCCCAGTTGGCGGTCTGGCCGCTCCAGTCAATCTTGTTGAACCAATCGCCGGAGTCATAGCTGTTCTGGTCCATATCCTTCGAGCGCAGCAGGTCATCGCCCGCTTGGAAAAACGGAATGCCCTGGCCCAGCAGGATAAGGCTCATGGCCATCACCTGCCGGCGCGCGCGCGTGGCCGCAGAATCGGAAAAGCTTGATTTAAGCTGGACCGCGTCGAACAGGTCCTGATTGTCATGCACTGAGCAGTAGTTGACGGCCTCGATAGGCGACGCGGTGTAACCGGTGGGCTGGCCGTTATAGTTGATCGCGGCGCCGGTGACCGTCTGTCCTTCTGCGTTGGTGAAGCTATAGTCGCGCAGATTGCCGGTGAGACCCACGCGGATCCAGTCAGCGTATTCAAGCAACGCGCTCTGCTGGGCGCCTTGCGGCGAGCCCCCGTTGGTGAAGTCGCTGGAATCCGTGAATAGTCCGGTGGCGAAGCCCTGCGCACGCTCGTCTCCGAATGGACCGCCGCCGCGAATCCCGTCGCGGATGCGGTCATTAAAGGTGCCTATCCCGAAACCGTACATGTTCTCCTGGTCGGCATTGGGGCCGATCTGCCCGTTCACGGTATCGCCAAAGTTGAATCCTTCCCCGTAAAGGTAGATCTTCGACCCATCCACGCCGTCCTTTTGCGGCGTGAGCGCGTTCAAAGCATTCTTGATGTCCGTCATGTTATAGGTGAACAGGAAGCTCATCACATCGAAGCGGAAGCCATCGATCTTGTACTCCTTGGCATTGAGCAGGAGCGCATCGATCATGAGCTTCTCCATCATGAGGTGTTCCGGCGCGGTGTCAGGGCAGCAGGAGCCGTTCTCCAGTTTGCCGTCAGCGTCGAGCCGGTGATAATAACCGGGGACAACCTCGTCGAGATTGGAGTTGGGCCCTTCACCGCTGGCGCTCGTGTGATTGAAAACAACGTCCTGGATCACGCGCAGCCCGGCTTGATGGAGACCATGGACCATAGCGCGGTACTCGCTGACCCGGTTATCCGGGTCGACGGCATAGCTGCCTTCGGGCGCCATGTAGTGAACCGGATCGTAACCCCAGTTATACGGCGGGCTGGCGAGTGTAGCTTGAATCGCTGCCTGCTGCTGGGAGCCGTCAGGCGGGTACTGCGACAGGCCACCCGGCAACAGCCACGTGCTCTTGTCCTCATTCACGCTGGAAAAGTGGAACGAGGGCAAGATGTGCACCGCGCGCAGGCCGCTCTGCGCCAGCGCGCCAAGGTGGCGCACGCCATTCGATTCCGGTATGGTGAAGGCGCCGTACATGCCGCGCAGGTTTTCGGGCACGGTGGAGTCATGGATGCTGAAGTCACGTACATGCAGCTCATAGATGCTCATGTCGTTGAAGCTGGCCAGCGCAGGCGCCTGGTCTTCATCCCACCCCGGCGGCTTGGTTTCGTTCGCATCAAGGTCGGTGATGCGGCTTTTGGTTCCGTTGATCGCGAGGTCCACCGAGTATGGGTCGCTGCTGAGGTTGGCGTCGACGGCGTCATCGGCCGGAACCCAGACATTCACCCGGTACACGTAGTACTTCCCTTTCCAGTCCGCCGCGCCGTCAGCCACCCAAACGCCGTTGTGTTCGTGCATGGGCACAGTGGCCGCGGGCGCGGTGTCGGTGGCCCGATTAAAAAGAAGCAGGCTCACGCTCTGCGCCGTCGGCGCCCAGAGTTTGATCTTCACGGCGGCGTTTTCGTCGTCCGGCCAGTCGCTCCAGTCGGCGGTGGAGTGGTGAAACACCACGCCAAGTTTGCCGGCGTAATAGTACAGATCGTCGAGTGCGCCCGCGATCTGAACCCCGGTGGCGTACTTGACGGCGCCCGACGACTCAGAAGCGGTGAAGGCAAGCTGGCCGGTAAGCGCGGTCTCGATCGCGGAGACGGGGAAGTTATTCGGCAACTGAAGCACGGTATAACCGGCGAGCTGCGGATATCGCATCGATTCGTCGGACGTGAGGCTGCCGCCCGGCGTCAGTGGGATGGACGCGCCCCCATTGATGCCGGTCGGCGTCGCATTCAATCCGCCCGTGATGCTGTAGGTCAGGGCGTAGCTTTCGCCCGCTTGCGCGAACTGCGGTTGAATGGCCACTCGCTGCCGGTCAAGCCAGTACGCTTGCTGGATGTTGAGGAGGACATTAAAAATCTGGCTCGGCGTTGGCGCAGAAGCAAAAACCGTCTCACCGCCCGAGACTACCCAGCCCTGAAGCTCGTTGCTCACGTTCATGTACTGGTTCGGGCCGGGGTCCTTCACTCCCGTAGCAATGTTGTGGACGATGAATCCGATTTGCTGCGCGTTGGGGCTTAGCGCGATATCGTAGTACGCCCCGTAGGAATCATAGTTAGTGGCCGCCGTGAGTCCGCCGTTGTAGTCCCCGGTATATTCGGCGGTGTTTTCAAAAGCGTAGACGGTCCAGTCGTTGTAATCGCCGTCGGGCCGGTAATAATGAATGCGCGCGTAACCGGGCGGGATGGCCGTGGGGTTGGAGGGATCGATGGCCGTGTTGTAGAGCTTGCCAATCCCCGCGGTTGCCCAGTATTCGACGCCCTGCGTCTGCGGGTCGACGAATTCATTGGGGCCGGGATCCTTCTGGCCGCTGTCGATGTTGTGGATGATGAGGCCCACCTCCTGCGCACCGGAAGTGACGCCCACGTCGAAGTAGGCGCCGTAGCTGTCGGTCCCGGTCACTTTCACGGGCCCATCGTTATAGTCGCTGGTATTCTCCGTGGTGTTATCAAACGCATAAACGGTCCAACCGGAGTAGGCGCCATCGGTGCGATGATAGTGGACCCGGATGTGCCCAGAGGGGACAGAGCTTTGTCCGAGAGACATTCCTGCAACCGCACCCATCGCGACAAGCAGAGCGGCGCCGCGCGCAACCCGGAAGAGAGACCCAAAGCCGGTGGCGAAGGAACTCATATCTCTTCTCCTCGAGCGCGGCCGGCTTCGTCGACTAAGAAGCGAGCCCGCCGATCCACTGCAACAGGCTGCGGTCAAAATTGCCCCGGCTCCGCGCTACGGAGGCGTGATGAGATGGTGCGCAATAGCGAAGAGGGCCAGCTCCAGGCGCGTCGATACGCCCGTCTTGTCGAAAATATTCGAAAGATGCCGTTTGACGGTCTCTTCGCTCAGCGTAAACTGCTTGGCGATATCGCGGTTGGAGCAACCTTCCACAATGCAGCCCACCACCTCCAGCTCGCGCGGGGTGAGGCCGTAGGTTTTGCGCGGCGGAGCCGCGGCCTGCTGCATCAGCTCGTGCAGCGCGGTGACCAGGTTCACCACCCGTTTACCGCCGATCCAGTAATCGCCGGCAAAGACGGTGCGAATCGCGGTTTGCAGATGGTTGGCCAGCGCATCCTTGAGTACGATGCCCCGCGCCCCAATCTGCAGCGCCTCGATAATTTGTTGCGTGGTGATGGTCGACGTGAGCAGCAGGATTTTCGCTGTCGATGGCCCGTTCATGATCGCCCGCATGGCGTCCAGGCCGGGCAGCCGGGGCATGGAAACGTCGAGAAGCAGAATATCCGGCTGCAGCTCGAGCGTCTGCGTGATCGCTTCGTCCCCGTCGCCTGCGTCGCCCACCACTTGAAACCCTTCCTCCTCGGTGAGCATGTTGCGCACTCCAATGCGAACCACCGGGTGATCGTCCGCCATCACAATACGAATGGGTCGTTCCATGTCGATGGGCCTGCCTCCACGTCCTTGCCGCGCTTATGCGGGCAGCTTCGCCTCAAGCATACGCTCCAGGGCGCGCGTGGCGGCGCGCAAATCGCGCAGCACCGCGGCTTTGTTATCTAGTCGGTAACTCTCCGGGCCGCCGCTCCCGCTCTCCAGCAACGCGCCGAGCCGAGCCGCCTGCATCGCCCCGGCCATGCCGCAGCCGCCTTTGATGGCGTGGCCAATGCGCCGGATTTCCGCCTCATCGTTTCTCCCCATCGCGGCGCCCAGTTCCTCGATGCGGCGCTCGAGGTCGGTCACTACCGCGGTGTAGATTTGGTTGACAGCCGCCTCCGGCATCATGCGGCGGAACTGCGCCAGGGTTTCGGGGTTCACCACCGGCTCATCCGGCTGCGGCAACGAGGTTGCCGCCGGCTGCGGCGAAGCGTCAAAAAGACGGCGCACCGCCTCGGCGTCAAAGGGCTTCAGAAGGAATCCATCCACCGCCGCGGCCATCTCGCGGGGCAACTCGCCGGCGCTGATGGCGTAGATGCGGGCCTGGGTGTGTGTGCGCAGTTCCGCTACCAGCTCCGATCCGCTGATTCCCGGCATTTGCGCATCCATTAGGATCACATCGGGGCAACAAGCCCCGCCGGCCAATAACCGCATGCAGGCGTGACCGTCTTCCGCGGTCTGCACCGTATGGCCGCTCAGGGTTAGCAGGGTTGCTGTCACTTCGCGGCTCACCAGGTCGTCGTCAATGAGCAGGACCTCGCGAAGCTCGCTTTTGGAGGCGAGATCAACCATAACCTCAGTCCAGTATTCCGCAGGAATGGGGGAAAATGGCAAGATCTTGGAGGCTCGTCTCTGGGGCTTCCGCTTCGTCTTCCTTTCAGCGCACCCTCTATTCCCATTCCAAGATCTGCCTGGCGCCAGGGTCGACTCTCATTCGAAACTGACCTCAGATCGAAGGCGTTGTTCTGTCTCTCGGTGCAGACGGCAGGCCCGCTGCTTCGGTGTCCTGCTCTTGTTCGCCGGCCAGCGAACGTTGCGCCTCTACGAATTTTAGTAAGGACTTTTCGGCAGGGGCAGGCGGGACTGAACAGCCAGAATGTCTGCCCTCGCGTCCTTGCTATTGTAAAACCCTACGGTACAGTTCTGGCGATAGAAATAGGCATCCCCAGCCTTGGCTGGATGCAGACCTTCGACCCCGTTCATCCCTCCACCAGCCACCTCTTGTCCGTGGCCGTCCATCAGCAGGTACATCTCCTCCATATACTCGTGGTGATGAGGGAAATTCGTGCCGCCCGGAGCAAAATCCATCCAAAAAAGGGTTTCCACGACGTAGGCCGCATTCATCGTGTTCCGTGTCCCGGTTCGAGGACCGAGCAGCAGCTTGTAACGAACAGAGGGGCCGTGCCAGGTGAGAACTTGTTCCTTCACGTTCTCTATGTTAGCAATCTCCGGAAATTTCGATGGCGGATCGATCTTGATATCGGTAGGAATCTTAAAGCCCATCACCATCAGGCGAAGGGGTTGTCCGGACGAGTCCGCAACCGTATGTGCGACGGTGGGAGGAAGGTACATAAAGTCATCCTTCCGGACCGGGGCCGTTTCATGACCGTAATGCAGAACGCCACTTCCGTTGAGGATCACATAGATTTGCTCTTCGCGAGGGTAGCTGACCGTCTTGCACTCCCCATTGGAATCGACCGTCACTTCACCGTAACGGGCGAGCGTCACCGGAATCTGCGCCTTCGAATCGCCCAGCCCGAATATCGGCTTGTAATGGCATGTAGGTGTTGTGAGGTCGACGGCCCTACATGGAATATCGGGAACATAGCGGTGCAGCCACGATGGATCCACGCTTTCGGGGTGAACCCTTGCCTGCTGCGCCACAGCCGAGAGACATAGCAGCGGAATTGGCAGAACCAAAAGCAGCAGCTTTTTCATGGCCTACAGTCCTCCTTTCATCGCTGCGCGCGTTAGCGTCCAAATTCACATCGTTCACTCATTGCGCTCGGAGCTTGGCTTTTGTGACGGGAGGACTAGGTTCCCCTTGCATCGAAACTGGAGATTTGGATCATTCCGAACGCTGGGAAAGCGCCGCCTGAGACGTTTTCCTTGCAGCGGACAACACTTGACAAAGTCTTCTGCCCACAATGATGTCCTCACCGGACCGTAGCGTCGTCGTTTCGATCCCGAGTTGATTGGGACGGCTGTGATCTGCTCCAAAACCAGAAGGCCAGAGCCACTCCACGGACCCGGGCTTTGGCGGCCCCGCCCGCGATAACACGTCGCTGGGATTCCCCCACGTTGACATAACAGTGATGCTGGGTGTTCCGTCAAGCATTTTCTGCACGCAATCGGCCACAGTGAACCGCCATCCTTGCTCATCCCACGAAACGGTGAGCGCATGGCCCGTATTCTTCCCGGCGGGTTGGCGAATTTTAGCCGTCACTCCTGGAACTGTCTCAACTAGTTTCGCAATGCGTTGTGCGCGCGCTGTCCACTCGCGATTGAGGGCATTCTCATCCATCTTGAACCATGCCTCCACAGCAGCCAAGCACCCCATAATCTCTTCCTTACCCACTTTCATCGGCCGGCATACCGCGCCTTCCCACGGGCTGGTGTTATAGAGTGCTGCCTCAATCAGGTCCTTCCGTCCCAACAGAAGACCACTGCATTGTGGACCGCACAACCCTTTTCCGCCGCTGAACGTGTATAGATCGCAGCCCAGCTTCGCCCACAATCTCATATTTTCAATCGGAGGGATTCCTGCAGCGTCATCCAGCAGCAGGGGCACCCGGGCCGCCTTGGCAATGGCAAGATCCTTGGTGAACACACTCATCTGATCGGGGTTCCTCCGCGCCCAGGACTGCGTGTAGATCATAGCTGTCTTGTCGCTGATCGCGTTTTCGAGTTCTCCGGGTGAATTCCCAATCACGACGAGCTTGCCGCCTGCCAGCCGGATGGCGTTATCGAAGGAAATCCGGCCGCCCAACATGATTACCTCATCTTTAAGCCCGGTCGTATCCGGCAATTGCCAGATTTTTTCCGGGTCATTCCCGGCAATGCAGGCCGCTGTTGCCGAAGCCATTGCACCCGCGGCGCCCGACGTAATCATGCCGGACTCTGCTCCGGTTAGCTCGGCCAGTCGTCTTCCCACCGCGTGCTGCAATTCGAAGATGTTCACGAAATGCAGGGCCGCTTGTTCCTGAGCGGTCTTTACTTCAGGCATCTCGAGGCTGGCGCTGATATACGTCCATGTGCCGCGCGCATTAATGAGGGGCTTGACGCCGAGACGCGTGTAGATATTCTCCTTTGCTCTCTTCTCCACCCCACTCCAGCCCACGCCGAACGCTTCCTGAACATTGATCTGGGCCAGCAATGGCAGGGCGGCAACCCACTTCACAAAGGCTCTTCGGTTGGCTGGAAATTGAGTTCCCATGGTTCCTCCATTCGGTGTTTCTAAGACTTGCTAAACGCTGAGGAAGCGCCGCCTGAGACGCTTTCCTTGCAGCGGACAGCGCCAGCGGGCTTTGACAAAGTCTTCTGCCCGCAACGATGTCCTCACGGGGCCGTAGCGTCGTCGTTTCGATCCCGAGTTGATTGGGGGCGGCTGCGATTTGCTCCAAAAACGGAAGGCCAGAGCCATTCCAGGGACCCGGGCTTTGGTGGCCCTGCTCGGGATCACAGGTCGCTGGGATTCTCCCACGTCGTCATGACGCCGATGCTGCGTGTTCCGTCAACCAAAGGTTACTCTCATCCCTGGCGGTTGGATTCTCAATGCCCGGACGTTGACTCGGAAGAGGGTCCGGATGAGGGCGCCGATCCTTGAGGCGCGGCTGCCGGCACTCCCAGGGACGCCGGAGCGGGCAGGTCCTTACCGTTGTTCCAGTCGCGAATCCCGGCCGCAAAGACGTTGGCGCGTTGCTGCCACCGGTCGATCGCCAGATCGTAACGCACGGTGACGTTATTCAGCCAGGAGGGCCGATTCTCGCGGAGCCACACCTGGCTGTACTCGGCTTTCACGCCCGAAAATGCGTCACGCAGGTCCTGGCAGCGGCCGACGTTGCTACTGATTTCGTCAAGCTGGTCTTCGATGGTCTTCTGCTCGCTCTTGTCGTGCTGATGCGGCAGAATCTGGGCGTAGGAAGCGGCGATTTCGTTGGCGAACTCGAATTTCATGCCGATGAGATCGAGCCGCCGCGCGCCCAGATCCATGGCCGTAATGGCGTCGGGTTCGCTCAGAGCGGGGTCTTGTTGCCGGACCTGGGCCAACAGAACAATCGCTTTCTCGGCATGGATGCGCAGGTCCTCGGCCACGGGCAGCAGCTTGGCTGAAACCTCCTGCCCTTGCGGGCTCCAGGGATCGAGCCAGAAGAGGGTGTCGCTCGACATGCCGGTTTTGGCGTTCACAATGTCGCCTTGCGACGCCATCAACTCTTTTTCGGCGGCGTTGATGTCGCCGGTCGAATCGCGATGAAAAGCCTGTCCATAGGCGTCCTGATAATCGGCGATGTTGCTGGCGCCCGGTTGCCATGCGGCCACGGCGCCAAAGAGAATGCCGTACCAATCCATGTTGAAGAGGCCTTCGCCATCGTCGTTCCACACCGTGGTGAGGGCCCCTGTCGAGCCCAACCGCTGACCGGCGCTGATGAAACCTTGAATATTCCAAAGCGCCGTCATGGCCACCGGATAGACTTCGTTCCAATTGGCGTCGCCGGGCGAAACCCAGGTTTGCATACCATTCTTGGCGAAGGGTTCGATGAGCTTGTCAAAGCCCGTCGTGTCCCAGTAGTCCCAGGGGACGGCGATCATATCCTTCGGCAGCGCGGAGACGGCATCGGGATTCTCGTCGCCGATATCCCCCCAGAAGACCAGCCGCCGGTGCAGCGGCGCCAGAGTGTCATGAATCTGCTTGAGGAACGCGACATACACGGGACCGTATCCCTGTTGCACCACCTGATCGTGCGTTCGGCCCAAGCCGAGATCGAACGTCTCGTCAGCGCCCACGTGAATAAACGGAGAGGGAAACTCCTGCGCGATTTGGGTGAACCAATCCTT
>JASHUH010000204.1 GCA_030040115.1 Acidobacteriaceae bacterium
GGCGGCGAAGCATATTTCCGCCTGGTCGATGAGCAGAAGCCGGCTCTGCACCTGGACAATGAGTTTGGCGGGCTGAGCGGCGCGCGAGGCGCCTTGGGGACGGTTGAGCAGGCGCAACAAGGCTTCCAACTGCGACTCGATGGCGTCGGCCGATCCCGCCGCGGCGCCGGCGCCCTCGCCGGCCATGCGCATGCGCACGCGTTCCAAGGCGGCGAGCACGCGGTCGCGATCGAAGGGCTTGAGCAGGTAATCGACCGCGTTCACGTCAAAGGCGCGGACGGCGTACTGGTCGTAGGCGGTGGCGAAGACGATGTGGGGCAGCGGGTAAGTTTTTTTCTCGCTGCTGGTTTCCGTCAGCTTGCGGATCACCGCGAGACCGTCGAGGCCCGGCATTTGCACGTCGAGAAAAACCACGTCGGGGTGGTGTTCTTCGATGAGATGGAGGGCGTCAATGCCGTTAGCTCCTTCGGCCACCACATCGACGCCGCCGATGGAGTCGAGAAGGAACTTCAACTCGTCGCGGGCCAATTGTTCATCGTCGATGATCAGCGCGGAGATAGACATCGGAACTGGAAGTTCTGATTGTAGGAAGGGAAGCTGGGCGGGTCAATTTTTTCGTTATTCTTCCAATTGGCTGAGGGGTCCTTAGACGAGGCGAGAGGAAACTGGCGGAGGCGGGAAGGATCAGGACGCTAGTGGTCCAAAACGCGGAGGCGAGCGGGCGTCTGATCGGTGGCGAGATCGTGGCCGCAGCGAGTGCAGAACTGGTCTGTGGCGCGCACGGTGCGGAAGCAGTTGCCGCAACTGGCGGTGAGCTGATAGTTACACTGCGGGCAGAAATGGAAGTCGCTGAGCACAAAGGCGCCGCAGGCAGGGCAACGCGAGACCTCCGGCTGGCGCAGCAGAAAATACAGCACAGCGCCGATGCCCGCCGGCATGACAAAGCAGATCATCATCCAGAAGCGGGTGCTCATGGCCCGCCGGGGCGCATCCTTGCTGACGTAGCCCAGCATCAGGAAATAGAGCGAAACCAGGAAGCCCCAGGTTAGGTTGAAGTAAATCCGGAAGCCGAGGGCCGAAGCGGGGTGGTGCCGCTGGGTGGGCGCAATGAACCAGAAATAATACTCGACGACCACAAACGCCAGGCTGGCAGCCACAATGGACCACGTCGGAATCATCCGCTCGTCGTCATTGACGGTGATCGATTGAGGCTCACGCATACCACACCCCTCCCCGGAGGGCCGTTTCGAAGGCCAGAAAACAGCTTAACTCTTATTTAAGATGGACGGGAGAGCCTACGGGGAAGTTGCGCCCGCCAAGAGCTTTCCATGTTTCGAAAGGGCGCAATTAAGGCACGCGGATGGGCAGGCATTGCTGGCCGACGGGTGGATTTTCGGGTGCGGCGTATCAGCGCGCGCGAGCCTATTCGTCAGGAGTCGCGACGCGCCCAACCGGCCACGATCACAGCACCGACGAGGGCCACGCACAATATGCCGAAGAACAGGCTGAATTGGGTGGCGATATCGCTGAACCGTTCGCCGCCGATCAGATCGTCGGCAACGCGCCAGAGAGCCGGACCCAACAGGAGCAAAATGACCAAAACAGAGGCAAGGGCCACGGAGCGGGTGCGCTTGCGCCCGGCCTTTTGCTCCTGCATGACGCCGAGAGAGGCCATCACCACGCGCCGGGTGCGATTGGCGACAGCGCCATCGCGTCCGGCCTGGGTTCCACTCAGCGCCGAAAGCAGATCCCGGTCCAGGGTGGTTGCTTCCGCTCTCGATTTTCCGATGGCGCCTTCAGTGAACCCAACCGTCTTCACACCGCCTCCTGTAAATGGGGAAGCGCGCGTTCCAGAATGGGCCTGATCATGGCCATGCCGCGATAAAGCCTCGACTTGACGGTGGAGAGATGAGCCCGCGTGACCTTGGCGATTTCTTCGAGGGAAAGCTCTTCATGGAAGCGAAGAACCAGCACCTCGCGATGGATGGTGTCGAGCTCGAGCAGCGCCGCCGCAACCCGTTCGCAGTGTTCGAGGCGGGAGAAATGCTCGAAGGGGGTGGGATCGCCATCGGCGATTTCCGGGGTCATCGGACGATCATCGTCGCCGGCGCCTTCGATGAGTTCGTCGAGGCTGGCCAGTGTGCGCTTGCGTTTGTGGTCAATGACGAGATTACGGGCAATGGTGAACAGCCAAGTCTCGAATCGCGCCTGGCCGTTATACTGCTCGCCGCGCACGAGCACCCGCATCCACACCTCTTGAAAAAGATCCTCGGCCAGTTCGCGATTTCCCGTTAAATAGAGCAAGTAACGCAGCAACCGGTGCTGATAGCGAACGATAAGCTCGTCGAGCAGCCCCGCCTCTTTGCGCTTGAGGCCGTGGGCGATGGCAAGATTTTCCTGCCGCGTCAACTCGACGGCTGCAGTGTTGACCGTCAGGGACACCGATGGGATGGACGCCAGCGTCATGGTATTCACTTAGACGGAAGAACGATTTAGAAGGACGAACAAGAAGACAGAATTCCGGTAAAAAAATTATATGCGATCACCAGACCCTTGGCGAGCCGCCCGAAGAGCGTCCTCGACCGCCTGGGGGGCGCGGCGCGCGCGGGCTTCCGGTTCTCCCTAGTAGAAGATTGCCGGCAGATGGCTGCGCCGCTGCGCCGGGGTGAGGGCAAACCAGCCTTGCCGGGCCAGCGGCTGGCGCTCAAAGGCGGCGGGGAGCGCGGCGTCACGGGCCGGGACCTGATTCCGGTTGGGCGGCTTTGCGCAGGCGGTCGCGGATGGCGGCGGCGATTCCTTCGCCGGGCGGGACGGGGCACACGATCGCTGTGCATCCGGCGGCATCGAGGGCGCGCAAACCGGCGTAGAGTTCGCGGGCCATGGTGTCGGGATCGGTCCATTGGCCCCAGGGGTAGATATCGCAGCCGGCGAGAAGGGAGCGCGGTGCGTTGACTCCGGCGGGCAGCATCACACCCACACGTTCGCCGGGAAAGTGCAATGCGGTTTCCGCGAGTTGGTCGCCCAAAAATTCGATTGGCGCGGAAACCAGAATCAAGCGGGCTTGGGGCGCATAGTGGCGCTGGCTCGTGCCGGGCGACGGCAAAGTTTGGGGCGGGACTTGGTGCGCTTCGGCGGCGCAATGGACAAGCTCCACTGGGCCGGCAATGCTTTGAATTTGCTCCACAGTGACCGCGCCGGGACGGTAGATGACCATGGGGCTCGAAGAGGGATCGAGGACGGTGGATTCGACGCCGCGCGGGGTGGGACCGGCGTCGAGGATGGCGTCGATGCGGCCATCGAGGTCGTCGAGGACATGGCTGGCGGTGGTGGGACTGGTGTGGCCGAAGAGGTTGGCGCTCGGCGCGGCCACCGGCACTCCCGCGCGGCGGATCAGGGCAAGCGCCACCGGGTGCGCGGGCATGCGCACGCCCACCAGCGGCCGGCCGGCGGTGACTGCATCGGGCACGGCGCGGGTGCGCGGCAGCAACAGCGTGAGGGGTCCCGGCCAAAAGGCGTCGATAAGACGGCGCGCGCGGGCGGGGATTTCCTCGACGAGATTGAGGAGCATGGAATCGGCGGGACCGAGGGGCGCGACGTGGACGATGACCGGATCCCAGGAAGGGCGCCGCTTGGCGGCAAAGATGCGTTCGACGGCGGCGCGATCGAGGGCATTGGCGCCGAGGCCGTAGACGGTCTCAGTGGGCAAAGCGACGAGGCCGCCGGCGCGCAGAATGGCGGCGGCGCGATCGAGCGCTTCGACAGCGGCAGGCGCATCGCGTTGGAAGGGATCGATCTTCAGCCGCAGGGTGTTCATTTGTCCATTTTCGGCGAAGGGAGAGCTTTGAGAAATGTTGCGCGCCAGCGGTTCCCACCCTAGACGCAAAAATAAAGACGCGGCAAGGGCGGAGCGCCCATGCGATGGGCTTACAGAATGTAGCGTGAGAGGTCCTGGTCTCTGACGATCGAGGCCACCATCCGCCGGACATAATCGGCTTCGATGAGGAAGACTTTTTCGGGGCCGGAGGCGGTCATGCGCTCCTCGTAGGGCAGAGGCGTGGTGGACTCACTCTGGATGGCCTGCGAAAGCGCGGCGGCGGCTTGGTCGTCGGGGGAGCGGCGGACTACGTCGGGGGCGAGAAAACTTACGTCTTCGAGCACGCGCTCCATAATGGTGTGGAGGCGGCGGGCGCCGATGTTCTCGGTGGTTTCGTTGACTCTGAAGGCGAACTCGGCCATCTCGCGCAAGGCTTCGGGCGCAAACTCGAGGCGCACCCCTTCAGTTTCAAGCAGGGCGGTGTACTGCTTGGTGAGCGACGACTTGGGCTCGGTGAGGATGCGCAGGAAATCGTCAACGGTGAGCGATTGCAACTCGACCCGGATAGGAAAACGGCCTTGAAGCTCGGGAATGAGGTCGCTGGGTTTGGAGACGTGGAAGGCGCCGGCGGCGATGAACAGAATGTGATCGGTGCGCACCATGCCGTAGCGGGTGTTGACGGTGGTGCCCTCGACAATGGGCAGGATGTCGCGCTGGACGCCTTCGCGGGAGACGTCGGGACCGTGGCCGCCCTCGCGGCCGGCGATTTTGTCGATTTCGTCGAGGAACACGATGCCGTTGGATTCGACGCGCTCGACGGCGGCCCGATTGACCGAGTCCATGTCGATCAGGCGGCCCTCCTCCTCCTGGACGAGATAATCGAAGGCGTCGCCGACCTTCATCTTGCGCCGCTTTGTGCCGCCGCCGAAGATGTTGGGCAGCATGTCTTTGAGGTTCATCTCGATGTCTTCGAGATTCTGGTTGGAGATGATGCCGAACTGGGGCGTAGAGCGCTCGCGGACGTCGAGCTCGACCATGCGGTCGTCGAGTTTGCCCTCACGGAACTGCTGGCGCAGCTTTTCGCGGGAGCGCTGGTGGCTTTCCGCACCCGGGAGCGAAAGCTGGCCTTCCTGGCCATGCGGCGGGGGCGGGGGCGGCGGCAGCAGCAGGTCGAGCAGGCGTTCTTCAGCGTTCATCTCGGCGCGGTCTTCGACTTCTTCGAGGCGCTCTTCGCGCACCATATCGATGGCGATTTCGATCAGATCGCGGACGATGGATTCGACGTCGCGGCCGACGTAACCCACCTCAGTGAACTTGGAGGCTTCGACTTTGAGGAAGGGCGAGTTGGTGAGCTTGGCGAGGCGGCGCGCGATCTCGGTTTTGCCCACGCCGGTGGGGCCGATCATGATGATGTTCTTGGGCATGATGTCTTCGGCCAGATCGGGCGGAAGCTTTTGGCGGCGCTGGCGATTGCGCAAGGCGATGGCGACGGCGCGCTTGGCGGCCCTCTGGCCGACGACATGCTTGTCGAGCTCGGCGACGATCTCGCGGGGCGTGAGCTCGTCGAGAGCGACATCGTGTTCTTCGGCGGATGCGGGAAGGTAGATGGCCATGATTAAGAGAAAGCGGATTGACGGTTAGCTTTTCAACTCCTCGACGGTGACATGGTCGTTGGTGTAGATGCAGATTTCGCCGGCGATTTTCATGGCTTTTTCGGCGATTTCGCGGGCGCTCAAATCGGTGTTTTCAAACAGCGCGCGGGCGGCGGCGGTGGCGTAGCTGCCGCCGGAGCCGATGGCGGCGAAAGACTCGTCGGGATCGATGACGTCGCCCGAGCCGGAGATCAAAAAGGTCTGCGACTTGTCGGCGACCAGGAGCAGGGCTTCAAGGTTGCGCAACATTTTATCGGTGCGCCAGTCTTTGGCCAGCTCGACGGCGGCGCGGTTGAGATTGCCGGCATGCTGCTCGAGCTTGGATTCAAAGCGGCCGAAGAGGTTGAAGGCGTCGGCGGTAGAACCGGCGAATCCGGCGAGAATCTTGTCCTGGAAAAGGCGGCGGATTTTCTTGGCCGAGTGCTTGAGCACGTGATCGCCCAAGGTGACCTGGCCGTCGGCGGCCATGATGACCTGTCCGTTACGGCGCACGCAGATGACGGTGGTGGAGCGGATCGGTGATTTCTTTTTCACTTGAAAACCCCACCTCCAAAACCGCAAACGCGCAGGCGGAAATCCCTGCGCGATCTCGAGATTAGTATAGGTCATCGTCTCCGGGTCGCTGAGCGGAGGCAGTTGCGGCTCACTCCTCGGAGGCTAAAGCCCGGCACAGTTTCGGCGCCTCATGTACGGGCTGAAGCCCGTACCCTTCATGACTGAATATTCGGCCGGTGCAGTGCTTAGGACGCGCCGATGCGGCGCAGCGCCAACTTGGCGGCGTGATAGCCGCACATGCCGTGCACGCCTCCGCCAGGTGGTGTCGATGCGGAGCAGAGATAGAGATTGCGCGCACTGGTGGCGTAGTGGCGCAGCGTAGGACGGAAGAGAACTTGACGGAGGGTCATGGCTCCGCCTTCAATATCGCCGCCGATGAGGTTTGCGTCCATCGATTCGAGGGCGGCAGGCGGGGAGAGATGACGCGCGAGTACGCAGTCGCGGAAGCCTGGGGCGAAACGCTCGATCTGCGCTTCGACGCGGGCGGTCATGTCGAAGGTTGAGCCGTTGGGCACGTGGCAATAGGCCCAGAGCACGTGCTTGCCGTGCGGGGCGCGGGCGGGATCGAAGAGCGACGGTTGCGCGACGAGCACGAAGGGCCGCTCGGCGTTGCGGCCGGAGTTGACCGCCTGCTCGGATGCGGCGATCTCCTCGAATGCGCCGCCGAGGTGGACGGTGATGGCGCGGCGGCATTCGGGGGCCTTCCAGGGAACGGGTTCAGAGAGCGCGTAGTCGATTTTGAAGGCCCCCGGGCCGTACTGGAAGCGCGAGAGCGCAAGGCGGTAACCGGGAGTGAGCCAGTGGTCGGCGACGACGAGCAGTTGGCGTGGCGCGGTGTCGAAGAGAAAGAGGGCGTCTTCACGGGCGAGGTCGCGAAAAGCTTGCGCGTCGATGCGGCGCGCGGTGTGCACCACGCCGCCGAGCGACTCGAGATAACCGATGAGGGCGTGAGGAATGGCGCGGGCGCCGCCGCGCGGAACAGGCCAGCCGGCGGCATGGAGAGTGACGGCGAACATCAGCCCGATCCCTGCGGTGAGGGGCGCGTCCAGACGGAGAAAGGAGTGGCCGGCGAGGCCGGCGAACAGTGCGCGGGTGCGGGGGTTGGAGAAGTGATTGCGGGCCAGCCGTTGAGCGGATTGCATGGCCTTGAGTCCGAAACGGGCCATCTGCAAAGGATGGTGCGGGATCTGGAGCGGCGGGGCGAGAAGATCTTGGGCGAATTCCTGCCAGTGCTCGACGGCGGGCTGAACCAGCTTGCGCCATGCCGGGGCGTCCGCGCCGAATGCGTTTTCGGC
>JASHUH010000205.1 GCA_030040115.1 Acidobacteriaceae bacterium
GCTTTCCGCCTCTCCACCGTTGGCCTGCCCGCGCTGTTTGTCGTCATCGTCGCCATCGCGTATGCATCCAGCCTCGGCCTTGGCATGCACAAGAGACTCGTTATCGCTTCGCCCAATCCTCTCCTGGCCAATCAGGTGCGCGATCAGCTTGTGATCGGCAGAAGGCGTGACGGCGGCGTCACCGTCGTTTCCCCCTGCCCGCCCGACATGCGCGCGGTGCTGGTGAACCAGATTCGAGCCAAAACCATCGACGGCTTTCTGTGGGTCGCCGCTCCCGCCGATAGCAGACCCATTGCCACGTATATCTCGAACTCCGCGGGCGACTTCATCACCGCCTCGCACCTCAGCGACGCCGTGAATAACGGCTTGATCGAGGCGCGCCTTGCCGGGGCCGGCCTTGATCCCTCCCAAGCCGGCGCTCTCGCCAAAGGCGTCGCGATTCAGACCTACCAGGTGAGAAAAAACGGAGCCATTGTCAAGAGCAACGCCGAGGCTTCCTTCTGGAAGGGCTATGTGATGGCGTTCCTGCTTTCGCTCACCACCATGATCTATGGCATGAACGTGGCTCGCTCCATCATCCAGGAAAAAACCTCGCGTATCTTCGAACTCATGCTGGCCACGGTCAAGCCGACTGAGATGCTGGCCGGCAAGCTCGTCGGGGTGGGCGCCGTGGGCCTCACCCAAATCGCCATCTGGCTCATGGCTGCGGCGGCCATTGTAGGAACTCCGTTTGCCGCGCTTACGCTCACGGGACAGTTCTCGCTTCACTTCTCCTGGTTTGAAGGCGTGCTTTTCCCCGTCTACTTCGTCCTCGGCTACCTGCTTTATAGCTCGCTCTTCGCCGGGCTCGCCGCCACCTGCGAAACCGAACAGGAGCTGCAGATGTACATGCCCCTGGCGGCCGCGCCCACCTGGCTCAGCTTCGCCCTCATTATCCTCATCATGAACGACTCCAACTCCTTCTGGTCCGTGGTCTCCTCGCTGTTTCCGCCCACCGCGCCGATTTGCATGTTCCTGCGTATGGCGTCGGAGACCCCGCCCGCCTGGCAGTTCGCCGTCTCCATCGCCCTCCTCATCGTCAGCATCTGGGCCACGCTCTGGTTCTCTTCGCGCCTCTACCGCGTCGGCATCCTCATGTATGGCAAGCGCGCCACCATACCCGAGCTTTTCCGCTGGCTCCGCTATAGTTGAACCCGCCGCTCTCCTTCAAAATCAGGCTCGGTTTCAATCTTTAACGCACCCGGTTGCGAGCATTTGCGGAAGGCCCCACGCGGAACATGGCCGCGTCACGGGTGGCAAACAAGCGTCGCGGTGGGAGTCGCGCAATTTCCGACGATGGAGCTTCCCAGGAATCCCGCCCAGATGAAGTATTGGAGATCGAGGTCCGCAAAGGCGCATCTCGCTGCCGTCGCGCTAATCACGTTCGGGTCATATTTTGCTGCGCCTGGCCTTGCGCAATCGCAAAAACGGGAGAAGTACCCAAGCCGCACCACCAAGGGCAACGGCCGCGACTGACATTTGATGTGGCCGCGATCCATCCCTCAAGACCTGGAATGCGCGGCGGAGGAATTAAGCCCCTGCCGAATGGAACCGGATGCATCGTGCAAAACATGACCGTAAAGTCCATGACGGCCGTCATCTAGGCTAGGCTTTGCTACTTTGAATTGGCTTCCTCCGGCTGTCACGTCTTACGTGCGGTAGAGTGAATTCAGAGAATCGAAAATCGCATGGGTATTGCCCTCTCTATCTCCCCCAATGGCGGGTTGCTTATTTCGGATTCAGTTTCCGAACCGCCGTTAGTGGACGGCCCTTTCTGCGAACGCGTCCGGCGAGCATTCGGTGAATCGCAGGCGAATGGGTTGCTCCAACTGGCAACGCGCGAACTCACGTCTCCATTGCCGCCGGACTTTGTCTGGGCGCGCGACTTTGCTTGCCGCTATCTCACTGTCCTCTGCCGTGCGCCGGAGATTTCCGGCGCTTCCGAACTGCCGGTTACGCTTACCCCTGGCGCCGAGGAGTTGGCGGCTATGACACTGGCGGCTCCGCCCATGCGCGGCCTGGAATATTTGAATCCGGACTGCATTGCCCAATGGTGGCGTGAGCTGGACAGCCTGGTGCGCCAGGAGGCGCGCGCATCTGGACGTAATGTCCGGGATTATTTGCACGAACTCAATCCAGCCTGGCGTGCAGTGGGGCGCGTGACATTTCATCTGGCCGAGAACAAGCGCGATCCGGAGTGTCCGTTCGCGTTTCTAGCTACGTATGCCACCCGATTATCCGCGCAGGGCAAGGCGCAGCACTTGCCGCTGAACCGGGCGCTCGAGGAATACGCGGGAACCAGGAATCGTGCGGCGCTGCTCGCCCTGCTGCAGCCGATTCAACAAGCCGCCGAATCCGTTACGTGGGTGAAAGAGCTGGCCGACTCGGGCGGGATTTACCAGCCCCTGGCCTGGACGCCTAAGGAAGCGTACCAATTCCTGCAATCCATTCCGGCGCTTGAGGCCAACGGCCTGATTGTTCGCGTGCCCGACTGGTGGAAGGTTGCGCATCCGCCGCGGCCGATTGTGAGTGCGAAGGTCGGACAGAGTTTAAAAGGGAAACTGGGTGTGGATGCGCTGCTCGATTTCTCGGTGCGTGCGGTGCTGGACGGCGAGACGCTCAACGAGAAGGAGATCGCGCAACTCCTCGGCTCCGAGAGCGGGCTGGTTCTGTTGCGTGGCAAGTGGGTGGAGGTGGATCGGGAGAAGCTTGCCGAGGCGCTGAAACAGTGGAAGACGGTCGAGCGCGAGGCGCGGGACGGTGGTCTCACCTTCTTTGAAGGGATGCGCCTGCTTGCGGGCCTCCAACTGGAACGAGATGCGGCGCACGAACAGGCGGAAGCAGCGCGCGAGTGGGCGGGCATCTGCGCCGGGAGCGATCTGGAGCAGTTGCTTCATGAGTTGCGCGAACCGGACGCACGACGCGACGAAGTTCCGGCGGACTTTCGCGGCGATCTGCGCCCGTACCAGAAGGCCGGCGTTCACTGGCTGCGATTTCTTCAGAAGCTGGGTCTCGGCGCGTGCCTGGCCGACGATATGGGATTGGGAAAGACGATTCAGGTGATCGCGCTGCTGTTGCATCTGAAGGAAGAGGTAAAGGGCGCGCAGAGAACCAGCCTGCTGGTGGTTCCGGCCTCGCTGATCGCTAATTGGAAAGCGGAGCTCGAGCGTTTTTCGCCGTCGTTGTCGGTGCTCATTGCGCACCCCTCGGAGCGCTCTATCGAAGCCGGCGATGGGGTGAACGAGTGCGACCTGGTGATCACCACCTACACGATGTTGACCCGGTTGGAGTGGCTGCGCGGGCGCCACTGGCGGTTGGTCATACTTGACGAAGCGCAGGCGATTCGCAACTCTGGCACACGCCAGAGCCGCACGGTAAAGGAACTCCGCGCCGAAGGCCGCATCGCGCTGACGGGCACGCCGGTGGAGAACCGTCTCTCCGATCTCTGGTCGCTCTTCGACTTCCTCAATCCCGGTCTGCTCGGCGGCGCGACGGCATTTGGCCGCCTCCAAAAACAAATGGCCGAAGGCGCTTCGACTGGCGGATCTACCTACGGCCCACTGCGCACGCTGGTGCGGCCCTATATTCTGCGCCGCCTCAAAACCGACAAGCGTGTGATCGCCGACCTGCCGGAGAAATCCGAGGTTAACGCCTATTGTGGACTGAGCCGGCGCCAAGCTGTGCTTTACGAGCAGGCGGTGCAGGAGTTGGCCGCGGCCGTTGATCAGGCCGATGGGATCAAGCGGCGCGGTGTCGTGCTCGCTTCGCTGATGCGGCTGAAGCAGATTTGCAACCATCCGTCGCAGTGGACTGGCGACAATGGTTATGCGGCGGAAGAGAGTGGAAAGTTTGCGCGCCTCAGAGAGATCTGCGAGGAACTGGCAGAGCGGCAGGAAAAGGCGCTAGTCTTCACCCAGTTCCGTGAGATCACCGCGCCGCTGGCTGACTATCTGGCCCGCGTCTTCGGGCGGCCGGGACTGGTTTTGCATGGAGAGACTGGGGTCGGAAAACGGCGCGACCTGGTGGAGGCTTTTCAGCGTGAAGACGGGCCGCCGTTCTTCGTCCTTTCGCTCAAGGCGGGCGGCACGGGGCTGAATCTCACCGCGGCTTCGCACGTCATTCACTTCGACCGCTGGTGGAACCCCGCCGTCGAAAACCAGGCGACGGACCGCGCCTTCCGCATCGGACAGAAGCGCAACGTGCTGGTGCATAAATTCATCTGCCGCGGCACGGTTGAGGAAAAGATCGATGGGCTGATTGCGCAGAAGACCAGCCTGGCGCGCGATTTGCTGGATAGCGGCGGCGAGGCGCTGCTCACGGAGATGAACAATGCCGAATTGCTGCGCTTTGTGGCGTTGGACATCGGCAAGGCAATGGAAAAATAGGCTCGCATCATCGCTTTCTTCGCCGAGCGAATCCCCACGACTGTTTCAAGGCCTCGATCGCTTCAAACACGATCGGGGCACGTGCATGTCCGCTCGATCATAGCCATAGTGCGAGACGCGAACGCGGGTTCGTTCAGATTACGGGTACTTTTGGCAGTCGGCGGGGCGATCTTCATATACGCTGCAACGGTTGTCCTTGAGGAATGGGTACGGCGCGACGCGCGTTTGCCAGGGAT
>JASHUH010000206.1 GCA_030040115.1 Acidobacteriaceae bacterium
AGTTGAGGTCGAATTTGCTGGAGGTAGGCCTGATCGCCGGTGTGGCGCTCGTAATTTTCGAGTTCGGTGAACCAGTAGGACGAATAGCCGGGAATGCCGTTGACGTGCTCGACGACGGGTGCGGGACCGACGAGGCGGGTGAGCGTGTCCTTGAGCAGGAAGCGGTCGAAGAAGACGGCGTCACTGACGCGGCCGCTGACGTCGGTGTCGCCCATCCAGCGGCCGCGGTCGCGCTTGGGCGCGTCCCAAATGTCGTCTTGCATGCAGAGGTGCACGGTGTAAGCGCCGGTGGCCCAGATGCGATTGAGCAGGGGATCGGACGATTCGAAGGCGCCCTGGTATTCGACGGGATAGTAAATGTCTTCGAGACGGATGGATTTGAACTTGAGCTCCGGAGGGCCGGAAAGAAAACGGATACGCGCATAACGGAAGGCCGACTTGGGCCCTACGGCGGAGGCGTGCGCGGGGACGCGGAGAACGTTGACGCCGAGATAGGGCCCGTGATCGACTTCGCCCTGGGATTCGCCGTATTGAATGGAGACCGCGGCTTCGGTATCGGAGTCGGAGATGAGCTCGACACGGCCGTTGACTTCGCGGCCGAAGTCGAGGGTGAGGGCGGGCGCGTACTCGTCGCCGGGGCCGGCAGCGCCGAGGCGAACGGCGAATTCCGTTTGGGGGTCGGGGGGCGTGGGCGCGGTGAGGGAGTCGAGATGGTCGAATTCGCTGCGGCCGATGAACACTTCTTCAACGTGCGCGGCGGGCAGGTAGGTGTGGGCGAGGAACGGCGATGCGCCCGCATATCCGGGCCAGTCGTAGAGGCCGGCGTCGGCGTTCCATTGGAAGAGATCGATGTCGCCTTCGATGGGGCTGATGGCGGTGACCGGCGGCCATGCGGAGTCATCGAAGGCGGCGGTTTGCCATCCCGGCGCGGCTTGGAGCGTGGCTTTCCACGCGGGTCCGCTGATGAGGAGAGCCGGCGCGTCTATGCCGCCGAGCGCAGGAACGATTTTGACGACGAGCACTTTGCCGAAAGTTTGCTGCGCGATGAGGGCGCTCGAGACGTCGCTGCCAACGCCGCGGCCGCGCACCACCTGGAGCGCCACCACATTGAGACCCGGCTTGAGCAGCCGCGCCACATCCATTCTTAAGACGTGGATGCCGAGGGGGTTGAGCGGATTGACGGAGAATTTGCCGGCGAGGGATCCGTTGACATACGCGATGGCCGAACGCGGACCGGCGATGTAGAGCGTGGCCTGGGCGGGAACGCGATGGAGATGGAACGTGGCGCGGAAGTAGCGAGGCTGGGTTTGCTCGTCGACGCCGGGCCGGGTGTAGTCGATGACACCGGGCTTGCCGACGGTCGAGTTTTCGCGCGTCCAGATGTATTGCTCGGGCAGAGGGGTATGGAACGAAGAAAAGAGCTGGGGATGAGCGATGGCGCGCGTGGGATCGAGCTGGCCGGGGGGAATGGTGGATGGCCCTTGTTGCGCGAATGCGCAACCGGCAAAAACAAGACCGCAAAGCGGCGTGAACCGGAGGCTCGGCTTCAGCATGTTCATGCTCCTCGGCAATGTCAATTCAGACAAAGAATGTATGCCCTGGGTGCGGAGTTTGTCTATGAGGCGGGGCGCCCTGAGAACGGTTTGGCGGAAACAGAGCCGGTGCGCGTGGGAATGTGCGCGCAGCCACTGGCGGTTACACTGGGAAGCAGCGTTTGCGCCGCAATGGGCGGTTTTGCGGCGCGGAGAGGCGACTTGGTTGCGTTGCGGTGGGCGCAGGTAGTGTGGTGTCCAAGAAGTTCGTTCGTATCAGAAAAGATGGGGAGGCAGCCGCAGGTTCTTCGCAATCCACCCGCAAACTGAAAAGCGTTTGGGGCCCTCTGCGCTCAGAATGACATCGATCATCCGGTCAAGAAATTCTGGGGACATGACAGTGGAGTGGTGCGGATTTTCTCGGGAGGGGTATTGAGATTTGTATGGATAAGTTTGTCATTCGCGGCGGCAATCCGTTGATGGGCGTGATTCGCGTTTCGGGCGCGAAGAACTCGGCGCTGCCCTGCATGGCGGCGGCCCTGCTCACCGAAGACGAAGTGACGCTCGAAAATATTCCCAAGGTGCGCGACATCGAGACGGAGCGGCGGCTGCTCGAATCGATGGGCGCGGACGTGGCGTTGCGCGAAGGCGAAGCGCAGGACCAGACCACGATCAGTTGCCGCAAACTTTCCGATCCCGTGGCGCGATACGAAATTGTGAAGACGATGCGGGCCAGTTCGCTGGTGCTGGGGCCGCTGATTGCGCGCATGGGCATGGCGCGGGTGGCGATGCCGGGCGGTTGCGCTATTGGCGGGCGGCCCATCGATCTGCACATCAAGGCTCTGGAAAAAATGGGCGCGGCGATTGCGCAGGAGCACGGGTATCTGGAAGCGCGCGTGGATGCGGGGAATGGGGCAGGGCGCCTGCACGGCGCGCACCTGGTCTTCGACCGCATCACCGTGACCGGCACGGAGGACTTATTAATGGCCGCGGTGCTGGCCGAAGGCGAGACGCTGATGGAAAACTGCGCGCGCGAGCCGGAGGTGGTGGACCTGGCCGCGCTGCTGACGGCGATGGGCGCGAAGATTGCGGGCGCAGGCACGGCGACGATGCGCGTCGAAGGCGTGACGAGCCTGCATGGAGCGCGTTACCGCATCAACCCCGATCGCATCGAGGCGGGCACATTTCTGATGGCTGGGGCGATTACCGGCGGCGACCTCACCGTGGCGAATTGCAATCCGGCGCACCTGGGCGCGGCGATCGCGAAGCTGCGCGAGGCCGGCGTTCAGGTGGACGTGCTCAGCGAGGATGCGGTGCGCGTGCGCGCCGCGGGCCGGCTTGTGGCCGCGGGCATTTCTACGGAAGAATACCCAGGCTTCCCCACGGACATGCAGGCGCAGTACATGGCTTTGGCGACGCAGGCGGAAGGCGTGAGCCTGGTGCGGGAAAACATCTTCGAGAACCGCTTCATGCACGTGCAGGAATTGGTGCGCATGGGCGCGAATATCAAGGTGGAGGGAAGCATGGCCACGGTGCGTGGGCCGGCGCGGTTATCGGCGGCGGCGGTGATGTGCTCCGATTTGCGCGCCTCGGCTTCGCTGGTGCTGGCCGGGCTGGTGGCCGAGGGTGAGTCGATTATCGATCGCGTGTATCACATGGACCGCGGCTACGAGCGCTTCGAGGAAAAGCTGGTGGGCGTGGGCGCGCAGATTCAGCGGATGGGAAATGTGTTTGCGCCGCGGGAGGCGCAGGCGGTGGTGGGGTGAAGGGGCAGGGGGCAGGGACTGAGGAACGAGGGAACAAGGGAACAAGGGAACAGAGGACACAGGACACAGGACAGAGAACAGAGGGACAAAGTGCACTGAGCAGAGATTAGGGTCTAGGACAAGAGATAAAGGGAACAAGGGATCAGGGGGGAGTGGGGCGTGGAGGCTGAGGAGTTTCGCTTCGACGTGGAGATTTCACGGAAATGATTTTCAATTGCCGGAACCGCTGGCGCGGGTTTTTAACAGGGCGCAACTTCTTTGGCGCGCAACTTCTTCGACATGCGCGCGTTGATATGGATGACCACGCGGATCATGACCGTGTTCG
>JASHUH010000207.1 GCA_030040115.1 Acidobacteriaceae bacterium
ATCGATTCCTTCAGAACACGCGGCGGCTAGCTCTTCCGGGAAGCGCGCAGATTTGTGGTCGACGGCTGCATCGAACCCGAGCTCGTCGACGAGATAGGCGCACTTCTCGGGCCCACCTGCAATACCTACTGCTCGCGCACCGGCGATCTTCGCGAGTTGGCCCACAAGCGAGCCGACTGGACCGGCCGCTGCCGCTACCGCGAGGGTCTCTCCTTTCTTGGGCTTGCCAATTTCTTTGAGCCCTGCATACGCGGTGAATCCCGGCATACCCAGAACACCCAGTTGGGTCGTGATGGGGAGGGCGCTGGGGGAAACTTTGCGCGTTTTCACGCCCTCGACGACAGCATGGGTGCGCCAGCCTGTGTAGGCAAGAACGAGATCGCCTGGAGCGAAGTTCGGGTGCTGGGATCTGACAACAGTACTGATCGATTCTCCCGGCATTGCATCGCCGACGTTCATCGGGTCCGCATAGGACTTCCTCGCGTCCATGCGTCCGCGCATGTAGGGGTCGAGAGAAAGGTAGTTGACTTCGAGCAGGAGTTCTCCAGCGGCCTCAACCGGAATTGGAAAAGACTCGACTCGGAGGTTTTCCAAAGTGACAGGTCCCTGCGGACGCGCAACAAGGACGACCCGCATTCCCACTTCGTTAGCCATCACATCCTCTCTCCGAAGAAGCTCTTCTGTTGTTCGCAGCTCGGTCATGCAATCGCGTTTCGCAAAAGCGTTTCGATCTTCGCATCAAGCTCAGAGGCGATCCTGAGCGCTTCGGAGCTTCCATATGGGGCCAGAAAACTCGACATGCGGTCGTACGCGAGGTGTACTCCATCGCTACGTTCGTCTATCAGGACGGTGACGGGTGCGTAGGATCCGGCGTCGGGCACAAGCCGCGCCATGCCGGCCATGATGAGCGGGTTTCCGATCAAGAGGCGAATGACCCTGCGGCCGCCATTCCCGGCCCCTTTGTGGATGATGCTTCCGTGATCGAACTTGGCAAAGAGCATCAGACCGGGCACGCCGATTGCCTCGTTGATCGTATCCTCCATTGCTCTGACGGACTTCGCTCGTTGAATCGAAGGGAAGAACTGAGCCATGTCTGGGTGCGCGACTGCTGCATCGATTGAAGCGAGAACTTCGTCGAAGGTTTTGGGAGTAACCAGACTTAATCGCTCGATTTCAAGTTTCTTGATCATCACAACTCCTCAACGATTGGGCGAAACTTCCACATGTCCGATTTCGGCTGACTTCAGTAAGGAGCGACAGCCGATCTCGAGGCAAGGAATTCGGATACTTGATGAGTAAACGACTCGTGGAACTGAAAGATCGATCCGTGTCCGGAGTCCGGATAGGTCATCAGAACCGCATTAGGAAGGTTCTCGCTGAGCCAGTACGAGTTGCGGACAGGAATCATCTCATCGAAGATGCCGTTCACGACAAGCGTGGGATGAGGAATTCGTTTGAGGCTTGCGAAGCGTTCCCCCTCGACCTTCTCCCAATCCTGAAAGGCAGCCATTTGAGCCGCGGCAACCTGTGGCCCGGCGGCAGGCTCGCGGTCAGCTGTGCGCTGCATCAAACGCGCGATGAAAGCCGCTCCTGCGGCCTGACTTGACTCAGTCGGAGCAAAGAAGATCTTTTGTAGCACCTCATACCCTTTGAGATTCGGGTTTCCGGTATGCCGCGCTATGCTTGGTTTTTGAAGATGCATCACATCTTCGCCGCCTCGTGGCGCCGTACCGGCGAGGACCATCTTGCGCACGAGCGAAGGTTTCTCCAAGGCCATAACCTGCGCCACCATGCCGCCCAAAGAAAAGCCGACGATGTCGACGGTCGTCAATGACAGGGAATCGAGAAAAGCCAGAACGTGGGCAGCCATATCATCGATCGTCTTCGGCACTTCGCCACTCGAACGTCCCACGCCCGCGTTGTCAAACAGGATGACATCGTGGCCTGCGGCGAGCGGATCTGTTACAAGCGGGTCCCAATTATCGAGTGTGCCCGTGAAGTGCTGTAAAAAGAGCAATGGGTACTGCGACTTCTTGCCGAAACGCCGGTATGCGTATTTCCCTTTCGAAGTCTGCACGAATTGCGTTGGAGCTGTAGCATTGCTATTCGACATTTCAACCACTCCTCCAGATGGACTCTCTTTTACGGCTTAACCGCGCGCGCTGAACTCCAGAGCGCCCAACCGGGATTCACTCGATTGGGATAGAGTTTCAACATTCCGTTGTAAAGCTCTTGTGCGGTTTCTGTTGATGCTGCCAATCGATCGAAGTCGCGGATATACTGCCTCGTCTCCTCGATGATCCTGGGATTGTCCTCATTTTCGGGACGTTTGTGTGAGGCGACAACGGCGTGCGGCTTGAGCGACTCAATTTTGTCGAGCGCCGCAATCCACTCTTGTCGCTTCTCTGGATTCGACTCTGCCAGATAGAGGTGCACGTCGTTGTAGGCAGCGTCGCCGGCGACTACGAGCCCGATCGATGGCACATGCAGGCAAGTCGTGTAGTCCGTGTCGGTGTGACCAAGCTTCACGATCACCAAGTCATGCCCTTCCAGATCGATCACATTTCCTTGGAGGGGTTCTGCGATCACAAGATTGTCTGGAATCTGGCCAGGAAAAGACTGATTCCAGATCGGGAGAATGTCTTTTGCATTGAAATGCATCGCTCCGACCGTTTCGGGAGTGGCGACGACCTTCGCATTTGGGAAACGTTCCAGGAGCGTGCCAACACCGAACCAG
>JASHUH010000208.1 GCA_030040115.1 Acidobacteriaceae bacterium
GGAGGGTGGAAAAGATCTTATCGTAGTCGTTCATCCCCTTCCCGATAGCGCCGTGCGCCAGGCGGCTGGCGTAACCCACAGAGTCTTCCTCTTTGCGCAGGTCCTCGATCGTGCCGTACTTCAGGTAACGGTCGCTCGCGTGCATGGTTACAACCCGGTGCTTCACCCGGTCCAGCAAAACCAATGGATCCTCGCCGGCCAGGATGGCGTTGGATGGATCGAAGTTGACTCCGAACCATGGCGACTGAATTTGCTCTACGATCTCAACGAAGACATCCATTTTTTGCGCGAATTCCGGATACTTCCAATAGTTGTCTTTGTAGTGATTCTCCAAGTTCAAGACGACGCCACGGCCTGCGGCGAACGGCAACAGATCTTGGATCGCGCGAACGACTTGCGCCACGCCTTTTTCTCGCGTGATTTCCGGCCGGCGCTGACCTGACAGGACACGGCAGAAACGGCCGCCGAAAAATGCCGTAATCTCGATCATGCGCTTTTCTTGGTCAATCTCCGTTTGCAGTCGAAGCGGATCGGGCTGGGTAAAATCCGGTGAGCAGCACAGCATGGGCATGGCAAGGTTATGCCGCGCCAAGGCGTCTTTGACATTCTTGAGGAAGGACGCGTCCTCTTCGAGAAAGCCAGAATAGAACTCCAGCCCATCGACGCCAAGCGTAGCGGCCAATTCGATCCACTCGAAAAGAGTCATGGTCCGATCGACACAGAGTTGATCCATAAAGCACTTCGGAAACACGGCCAATTTGGGCCTTCCAGGGCAACTCATCCAAACCTCCTTGGTCGGATTGGGTCCGATTTCAGGACATTGCTCTATGGGTTTTCGCAGCCGGAGCGTGGATCGCGCCAACTAAGCGACACCGCGAGGTGAGACCGATTGCGTGCGATCTCTGCCGACTCTGTTACGAGACGCAGTTCTCCTCCATGAACGAGTAGGCAAGCATATGACACACGCACATATGAACGTCCTCGATCCGTCCCATGTGCGGCTCGGCCGCGAGGATATTTAACTGCACCTCCCGCCCCAGGATTCCGCCATCTCGTCCTGTCAGTCCGATGGTGCGGCATCCCGTTTTGTTGGCGTACTGCGCCGCCCGAATGACGTTGGGCGAGTTGCCTGACGCGCTGATGGCCATGAACAAATCACCCGCAACCGCAAAATTCTTCAGTTGCTCCTCGAACACCACGTCGTAGGCCACATCGTTTCCGTATGCGGTAATGGTCCCAATGCTGTCGGTCAGGGCCAGGACACGGAACCGGCGCTCGCGCTGATAACTGGCGCCCTTCACGAGATCGGTCGCGAAGTGCGACGCTGTAAAAGCGCTGCCGCCATTGCCGCAGACAAAAACCTGCCGGCGCTCATCCCGCGCCGCACGCAGCCACTGTGCGGCCGTCTCGACCGCGTGCAAATCAAGCGCGGTCAGCGTCGCTTCAAGGGATCGCCGGTACGATGCAAAGTAGCTCATTGCCTCGTCTCCTGTTTGCTTGTCTTCCTTACGTCTTCTGGCGTGGCGGCGCCGGTGCCGCGCTGCATAATGGTGATGGAGGCGATCAGGTTGCCAAAGCGCGCCGCCTGAATCGGATCGCCAGTGAGACGCAACGCCAAGGATGCGCCGGCGCTGAAACTATCTCCCGCCCCGCAAATATCCACAGGATTGGGCACGCTCTTAGCCGGCACGGGTGTTATGCCGTTGCCTCCAACCACCGAAACGCCGCCCGGTCCGTGAGTGACCATCAATGAGCCATATCCGATATGCTCGCGGAGTTTCTCGTAATCGGTCTTCAAGCCGAGACGGGTGCAGGCCTGGGCCGCCTCGTCCTCATTCAGCTTGACGAGGACATTGCGGAAAAGTTCACCGCGCGCACGCGAATCAACGAAGATCACCTTTTCCTGGTGGCCCGCAGCGAAGCGGGAAATCGCGTCGCGCAGCCGCTCGGTCACCACTCCGCCAGCACTAATTTCCATTTGATCCGAGACAAGAACGACCTCGAATTGGAGGGCCAGCCGCTCGAATCGTTCAATGACTTGCGATGTCACGTCTTCTGGCAAATCGCGAGGACTCAGGTAATCCACGCGGGGCAGATCCTCGACGCCACTCGAACGATTGATAAGCTTCGTGTAAGTGAACGTCAGGCCCGCCGGATTACGGACCAACCCGGAGTGCTCGATGCGGCGGGCGTCAAGAGCCCCTTCCAGTTCAAATCCGTGCCCGTCTTCGCCAATGACACCCAGAACAGCGACACGTCCCACACCGAGCGCCGCCAGGTTAGACGCGACCGTGCCGGCAGCTCCCGGAGTCCGTTCGTATTCGACGACGGCCACTCGCCGGATGGAGGTCTCCCGGGACGCCTCCGCCAGTTGCGGGTCGTAATAGCACCAGCGGTCGAGACAGACATCGCCTACGACGAGCGCCGACAGCGAGGGCAGAGAAGCAACGACATCTTCGGTCGTCATGCCCTTCCTCCAAGCGCGCGCCAGAGGGCCGGAAACGTTGCTCGATGGTCGCCGCTGAAATAGTAGCTTTGTCCGCCGTCGGCGACGGTGCGGATCAGAATCGTCTTGCGCGGGCGGAAATAGTAAGCGGGCTCGGTTTTCGGCAACTCATGGTGGAAATCGCCGGCGATGGGCATCAGGTCGAAGACCGCTGTCGTGAAGTTGCGAATTTGCCGGCCCTCCTGATGCGCCACATTGCGAGCCATTGAGAGTGCTTTCAGGTAGACCTCCGGAGCCATCACCGCAGAGCCAAAACTCAACATCACCCCGCCTTCGAGGCTTTCTACCGCATGGGCGAAGATCAGGAAGTCACGATAACTCGCTGCACCCAGTAGGGCGCCGTCGCAGTTCGGATGCTCGTGAATGATATCGTAGCCGATGCCTACATGCACGGTCGCCGGCACGCCGCAGCGATACGCGGCTGCGAGCACGCTCAGGTCATGGTGCGGGAAGTCGCCGCTGAGAATTGCGCTGCCTACCGTCTCTCCATAGCCGCGGCCGTCGCACTCGCGCAGCAGGTCATTCAGCGCGCCGGTCTCCTGCCACAGTCCGAATTCTCCGGAGCGGATGTAGCACGCCACGCTCTCGGTGGTTTTTCCGATCAGGGCTAATTCGAAGTCGTGGATGGCTCCGGCTCCGTTCATCGCGATGTGCGAGATGAGCCCGCGCTCCATCAGATCGATCATGTGGCGATTGACGCCTGCACGGAGCAGGTGTGCGCCAAACATCAAAATGCGGGCGGCCCCAACCTCGCGGGCGCGATGGAGCCGTTCTGCAACGGCGGGCAAATCCGGGTGCTGATATGGCGGTGCGGTGTCGTCGAGCTTGAGCCAATTGCCAAGGTCCAGATCGTGACGTCGTTCCGCGAGCGGCTTCACGATGAGCCGGCTGCGATCGAACATGGGATAGCGGGAACTCATGGCGCGATGATCCTCTCCAGCAGGTCAGCTTGATTCAGATAGTTTGGGATGATGTAGTCGGCGCCCGCTCCCGCCAATCGATTGCGCTTCCACTCGTCCACGACAAGGCAGTCGCCCTCGTCCGTGGCTACGCCGACGGCGATGCCGCCGACACTCTTGACGTTTTCAATTTCAACGTACCCGTCGCCGAAGCCCAGAATCTCGGCGCCGTGACATTCAGAGCGAGAGAGAATCCGCTCGATCAGAATCCCTTTCGAGAAACTCTTGTAGTCGTCCAGCGCTCCATAAACACCGCCATCGAAAAATCTGGTGACGCCCAGCAGGTCTGCCTCCTGTTTCATGAACTCTTCGTCCGTCCCGCTAGCCAGATACAGTCGCATGCCCCGCTTCCGGAGCGTCTCCAACAACTCGATTGCACCCGGCACCAGGTACTTCTCCGCCGTGGCCCTCCCGGAACGCAATTCATCCAGGCGGTGCGCAATCCGTTGGTGCAGGAGCCCCAGGTACTTATACTTGTATGCAAGCGGCGTTTTCGGTGCACCACCCCGCCGTTCCACCTGCGCTGCAAGCTCGATCATTTGATAGATGGTCTGCTTGCCCGTCAGGCGATCCACAAACTCTCGCACGATCGAGTTTAACTCGGCATCGCTCTCACCGCTCTTAAGCATTGCCAATTCGGCCACCATCATCGGCGCCATCACGCCTGCCCAACCGGCGCGCAGAAGCGAGATGGTCCCGTCGAAATCGAAGAGCACGACCTTCGGAACGCCGCGCGCCTCGGGATGAAGCGTTTCGATGGTCGGCATGGTGGAGCCCATCTTGTTTCCCGAGATAAGGCCATCCCGCGGCCCGACAAAGTCCGACGTCTCACCTGACTGGCCATTGCTCGCGGCAACAGGTGTTGTGGGGATTTGGGGGCCTTCGGGAGAGCCGATGGTAAGGGACGCTATCTCTCCGTTCTCGTCGGCGCGTTCTTCGGCCGTTTCCTTCCGCTTCCCATGAATTGTGACTCGAGCGTCTTTGCGCCCAAAAACTCGAGCCACCGCCTCCCCAAGGCTTCTGGTTGAGCCCATGACCGGCATGATCCTGAAATTGACCCGCTCCCAGTTTGAAAGAGCTGATGCAGTCATGGTTTGAGGATTCCCTTGACGATCTTGCCTGAACCCATTTCTTCAAACACGTCGCGCCACTCGGAGAGGGGTGAAGTACGGTTGCGTATGGAGCGAAGATCGATTTTTCCGCTGGATAACAGGGAGAGAACCTTCTCCCAAATCGGCCAGTTGTGCGAATAGCTGCCCTGAAGCGTGATCGCTTTCTGGACTAGCGAATCGAGCGTAAAGTTGAGCGGCTGCGGTCCCCATCCGACCTTGGTGATTTGGCCTGCCGGACGCACGATATCGAGCGCAAGCTTGAGCGATGCAGAAACCCCCGCGGCATCGATGACCAGGTCGACTCCATAGCCGTCGCCGAAGTTCTTCACCCACTCTTCAACGTGATTGTCTTGAGCGACGAGAACCATGTCGGCGCCCATCCGTTTCGCCACTTCAAGCCGTTTGGCGTCGGCGGGAATGCCAATTACGACGACATGTCCGGCTCCGGAAAGCTTGGCCATCGCCGCACAAAGCAAACCGATCGGGCCCGGTCCGACTACCGCGATCGTGTCGCCGGGCCGCACGTGGGAATTCTCGCAAACCGCGTTGTAAGCTACACAACATGGTTCGGTGAGGGCTGCATCTTCAAAGGCCAATGACGCCGGAAGGTGATGAAGACATCGCGCCGGCGCTTTAACATAATCTGCCATGGCCCCGTTCACGCCATACCCGAAACCCAGCCTCTTTGGGTCCAGATTGTAAAGCGCCCTGCGAATAAATGGGGAATCCGGAGGCAATTGCGCGGCGGTTTCACTTACCACCCGGTCACCCTCCTTGAAGCCGTTTACGCGGTTTCCAAGTTTAGCGACAGAACCGCCGAACTCGTGACCGAGAACGACCGGGTAATTCACTGGCCAGCTCTGGTTACCCGCATATTGATGCAGATCGCTGCCGCAGACAGCTACCGCCTGCACCTTCAATAAGACATCCTCTTCTCCGATTTCAGGAACAGCAAGCTCTCGAAGCTCGACTGAATAAGGCTCCTTCGCGTAGTTCACCAGTCCGATCATCGAAGCAGCTTGGTCCACCTGATTCCTCCGGCAAGACTACCTCTAGCGCGACTGATATGTCAAATGATGGAAATTGCCAATAGGCAACGCTTTCTTGATTGCCGAGCCGGGTGCAGGCGCACGCCATATCGCGTCTTCGCCTCAGTCTCGATTGCGCCTTGAACGGCCATAACGCCGAGCCCACGATTCGCTGGGACCGGAAACAAATGCGTTGGTTTGCCGAACGCAACGGCGACTTAGGCGATGCGCATGGTCATGCCGCCGTCAATCACAAGGTTTTCACCGGTAATGAAGTCATTCTCCACCAGATCGAGAATTGCGCGGGCGACATCCTCCGGTTTGCCTTCACGATGGAGCGGAATCCTGTTCTTGATGTTGTGCTCTTTTTGTTCTGGCGTAAGGAAAGCTTGAAATGGAGTGCGAATGACCCCCGGGCACACGCAATTCACGCGGATATTGTAATCTGCCAATTCACGGGCCAGAGAGCGGGCGAATTGTGGTAAAGCGCCTTTGGCAACACCATATGCCATGGCGCCGAGGCAGCCTCGCAGGCCGGCGGCGGATCCAATAAGCAGGATTGCGCCTTCCCCTTGCTTGATCATGTACGGAACCGCGGCGCGCGCGAGCCACAGCACGGCGTGAACGTGGACAGCAAACGCGCGACCCCAGCTCTGTTCGGTTACTTCAAAAAATCCACCCGGGACCGGGCCACCCGCGGAGTGCACAAGAACGTCGACTCGCCCCCAACGTGCACAGGTTTCGGTAACGGTGCGAGCGCAAGCTTCTGCGTTGCCTATATCTGCCTGGATAAAAAGAGGTTCATGTCCATGCGGCGCCGCAACCTCGCGAAGCTTTTCGAATGTATCGCTACGCGGGTTGCGCGCCGCGACCGCAACATGAGCTGCCCGACCAGCAAACATCAGAGCGGTTTTTGCGCCAATGCCGCTTGTTCCCCCCGTGACCAAACATACCTTGCCTGCCAGGTCCATTGTGTTCGCCCATCCTTCGTCGAGCTGCCCCCTTCCGTAAAAACCGCGGAAATAAGCCCAGCTTTGAATTTTGAAGCCGCTCAGCAACAGCTTCCAACCATGATATATCAGAACAGTCCGCGCGTGAGGGGGGTGAAGAATAAAAATTAGTGGTACCATGATAAATGGTTGACCGGGGCGCTCTTATATACGTTCGGGAGTGCAAAAATTGATAGCTAAATCCGAGCCGCGCAAAGCCACACACACGCCAAACCGCCTGGATAGGAGCAGGAAATCGCTCTCCAGTCGTGCCTACCAGCAGATCCGAGATGAAATTCTCAGTGGCGATCTCTCGATAGGAGACATCATTTCGCGGAGGCGGCTTGCCAAAAGGCTCAAGATGAGTTTCCTACCCGTCACTGAGGCTCTTAAGTGCCTGGAAACGGAAGGACTGGTCGAAAGCCGCCCCCGCATCGGGACACGGGTGCGCGTACCCAGCGAGCAGGACATCCGCGATAGTAATGTCATCCGGGAGGCCCTGGAATCGCAGGCGGCGCGATTATGCGCACAGCACATTAGCGACGAAGAGAAGCAGCAGCTTCGCACCAGCGCCCAACACCTGGATCAGCTACAAAAGATGTGTGCGCTGGAGCCTCAGGATTCACGATTCTTATACTCTGTCCATACCTACCATATGCAATTCCATACGCGCATCGCAGAACTGGGTCGCTGTCCGGGGCTGTGCCGCGCCATTGAGAAAGAGCATGTTCTTATCTTTAACTGGCTCTATGATATAGCAGCCGACCGGCGCGCTCAGCCCGAGGGCTTTCATGCGCGGTTGGCGGAGGCGTTGTGCAGCGGTAATCCGCTTGTCGCCGATACAGCCATGCGAGAGCACGTACGATATGGCCTCGACCAAGTATTGGAGCGTCTCGCCAATTTCGATCGAGGGGACGCTTGGCGGTTGAAGAGCAGCAAGCTTGAGCAAAGCGGGAAAATATCGGCGAACGGCCAGGTCAAGCAGGACATTTGAGCTTAAACGGCAGTCGAGAACGATGCCTTGCGTTTGGTCAACTGCGCCGCGAGATTCGATTTCTAAAGCACTTCTCTCTGCCGTACACGAAACCGGGAACGATCTACCGCTCATGAATGAAGGCAGGGTTCAGCGCGCCTGTGGTGGCGCGACCCGGGTCTCGCATAGATGCGCCCCATCAAATCTTCGCCATTGTGGCCCGCCTGATCGCCGAGATGACCACGTCCGGCCCGTCCCCCAAGAGCGCGTCCGATCTTCGGTGGCGTACGTATATAGATACTCCTGCCTGGACCCTCAGCGGCGGCGTGGAAACCGGAGCAGACGGCCTTCTGGGTCGCAAAATTGTTGGCAAAGGCGTGGCGATCTTCTGCCAGGTGGACCCTGCCCGTTTTGAGGCGGATCGGAAGACATATTTTCGCTACACGCGCTGGCGCGCCACACGCGGGGTGGCCCAATGGCTGGCCAATCTGGGCGCCAGTTTTCCGGTGGACCGCGGGATTTTCCAGCCGCGCAAAACGGTTCTCAGCCCGGATCGTATGTGGACCAGTCCGAATGGGGATCGATCCGGACATGACTGCGAACCGCCCGTTCCCAGTCGCTTATTGAACCTGCCGCCGACAGCCATAACCGATGGGGCTGAACTCGGCTACTATCACCCTGACTATCGGACTGACTTTCCTATGGGTGACAATCCTTACCGCTATTACCGTTTTTAACGGAGGCAAATCGTGGAGTATTGGTCCGCAGCCAAAAGTCAAAACGGAAATTCCGGACAATACCCCTGTTCTCAAAACTCGAGAAAGGAATCGCTCTATGGACGCGATGGAAGTACAGGTTCGCATCTTTATGTTCGCGGTTATGAGCAGTGTCCTGGCCGGTGCGGCGCCGTTGGTTTCTCAGAGCCCGGCTGAGCTGCCCGCCGGAAACGTGGTTTCGCTGGATCTGGATGGACGAAGACAATATCGAGCTTGTGGCGCTGGAGGCGCCGGTAAGCGAACTACAGGGCCACGCGGATTCGAGCACGCATCTCAATTCCGTCCATATCTCGGTGCTCGCTACCATTACCGATAGCGCAGGGACACAGATCCAGCGGTTCAGCGAAGATATTGCGCGCCACTGGTCGCCGCAGATCAGATCGGACGCAGCGCCTGAATACATCACCTTCGAGCGAAGCTTCGCGGCTTCGCCGGGTAAGTATGTTCTTGAGACGTCTATCCTGGACAACAATAGCGGGAAAGCTGCGGCAAATCGACAGACATTTGAGATTTCAGCTACCCAATCGCCGCCGGAACTCAGCGACCTGATGGTGGTACGCGGAATTGAACCTGCGGACGATGAAAGCAGCGAGCCGGATATCTTGTGGGGTGACGGGCAGATCGTGCGGCCAAATCTGTACGGGACGTTGCCGGTGGAAAAGCACATCGTGTCGGTCTTCTTCTTTGCGCATTTGGATCCAAAATCACGTGAGCAGGCGGTCCCTCAAGCCGGAGGCAAAGGCCAAGGTGTTGATGCCGGTAACTTGCTATAGAACGGCCAAGCTGACGCCTATCAAGAGGGGGCGCCGCATATCCGACTTCAGCAACTCGGCCAGAGAACCGCTTTCCTGAGCGATGGCGGCTTTGATTTCGGCCAGCCGCGCGGCCGCGCCTTCGCCTTCCTCGATCTTACGCAGCACATCCAACCCCTCGATGTCCCAATTTTCCTTGGCAAGCCAGCGTGGGCTTTCAGGCACGAAGAACAGCGCGAACAGAAACAGCAGCGATGGCGCAAACGCCGAAGCAAACATCCAACGCCAATTCTGGTCGCCAATTCCCGCCAGCAGCCATCCCACCAGGTAGGAAATAAGTATCCCCGTCACGATGGCGAATTGGTTCAATCCGACGAGAAAGCCGCGAATCGAAGCCGGCGAAATCTCAGCGATGTAAAGCGGCGATAGCATCGATGCCGCTCCGATCGCAATGCCAGCCACAACACGGGCGGCGCAGAACTGCTCCAGCCTATTCGGCAGTGCGGTAATCAGCGACGAAAGCGCAAACAGAGCCGCCGCCCCAGCCAGCACACGCCGCCGGCCCAGCCGATCGCTGACGGCGCCGGCACTGCTCGCGCCTAGCACGCAGCCGAACAAAAGGCTGCTGGCGGCAATTTCGGTCTGCACTTCCGTCCAGTGGAACTGCCGCTTCAAAAAAAACGATGGCGCCGTTAACAATCGCAGTATCAAACCCGAATAGCAGCCCACCCAGAGCGGCGACGGACGCGATCCGATAGATATACATCGGGTTTCGAGACCGGCGAAACTGGCCTGCTTCATTGCGATAAGGAATGCAGGCGTTTTTTCCGTCGTCTGTCCTAAGCTTTGGTTAGGTACACGGATGAATTACCGCATTATTGCAGCGCTCTCACAGCGATGTCAAAGGTTTTGACGCCGTGTTGGCTCGCCGGTCTCCTTGCGGCCGTTCAGTCCCCAACGACTGTCGCCAGAAGGACCTTCGCCAACTTACGAATTCCAATCCTCTGTCGCCCCTTTCCGGGAGTCGTATTGTCGGTACTACAAGCTTGTTAAGGATTGGATTCACCGGAACACAAATTGGAAGATGTTCAAACATTCCTGCGGGTCGGTGGAGCGCTTTATCGATTCCTTCATCGAGTGTGCCTTCGCTATCACTCCGTCTCAGATCAAGTCGATGCGGAACACGTAACCACCGGATGGACTGTTGAGGGGCGGCCAACCAGGGTGTTGATACGCCGGATTATCAATCGACCACCCCGGATGCTCGCCGGCGTCGACACCATAAAGTTGGCCGTTGCGCACCGCGACATCGTGCATGTCGCAAGAACCGGGGACGAATTCTACAAGCTGGATCACCTCCCCGGTTTTCACATCATATTTGACCAGGCCCGGCCTGTAGCCTTCGTAGCCGGGCACGTTGGGATTCTGGGTTCCACAAACCTGCCAGATAAAGCCATTGTCGTATTCGATGCCGTGCAACCGCGCGCTGATTTCGGGTATACGAGTGCACAAGAACATGCAGTCGACCTCCCAGGTATTGGGATCAATTCGCATGAGCGATTCCAGCCGGTTCGCGTATATCCAGAGCTTGCCGTCCTGCCGCGCCATGCCATGGCAGGAGCCTCCATCCGCTGTCGGGCTGAATGGTATCTGACGATGGCTGATCTGCCTGGAATTCATGTCCGTTTGAAAAATTCCGTTGATAGGAGGGGTAGGATGGTTGATTTCCGATCCTCCGTTGGCGCCGCTCCAGACATATCCATTCCCAAAAGTCATTCCGCTGGTGTCCTTGGAATTGGTCTTCACCGTACGGAGCACTTTGCCCTTTGGATCCAGCAACCAAGCGGTTTCCTGTCGGTTATCATGCCGTTGCTCCTGAACCCAAAATCCCCTTCCTTCGGGATCGGTGGCGATGGCGTTGGGCCAGCAGGGCGGCGTCATGAACAACTTCCTCGTTTTTGCCATTTGCTTTGGAATCCGCTGTCCGTGCCCATGACCAGTGCCGGCAGTCCTGCCGAGAGCGTCCGTTCCGGGCGCCCGGGGAGCTAACTCCGTTTGCGCCAACGCTGCGCTTGCGGCTAACTCCATACCGAGGCCAACGCCCGCAGCCAGGAAGTCTCTCCTTCCGAATACTTTTGTCATTGGGGTCCCCTGTCCGTTGAAACTTACGTTTCAGATGAATCGCGGATTAGGTTCGAACGCGTTCTCAATCAGCCGACGAATTGTAGCACGGCGTCATCATGTTAGAATCGGTCCAGACCTTTGGCTTTCCACGTGGCCGTCGCTTCGGGCCGGGTAATGTAGCGGATAAAGGCCTCGGCATCCGCCGGATCGTTGCTCCGCGCCGAAACAGCAACAGCTCCATCGATGTGGGCATTTAATGCCGATGGCAAGGGACCGGCATCCGAGATTTCCGGATGCGGATAGATTTCGCAGACGAGTTGCAAGGCCATGTCGCCTTCGCCGCGCGCGAGCGCTTGGCCGCCTTCGCCCTTGTGGCTGATCGCGCCATGCACACCGGAGAATTGCGGCTGCTTGAGTAAGCGGTCGATGATTTCCCCCTCCATACTGCCTGAGGCGGGATTGGAGTACATGACCGCTTTCGCGCTCCTGAGCGCGGCGACCAGTTTCTCCACCGTCGAGATGTCGGGATGGGGCGC
>JASHUH010000209.1 GCA_030040115.1 Acidobacteriaceae bacterium
CCCACTCTCAAGGCGCTGATGACGAGCGGCGACGACCTGACCATTCAGAACGGATCGGCGGAATTCTGGCCCCTGAGTGGAGCAGATCTTTTTGTGCTCACCGATGCGAGCGGCCGCGTGGTCGCAGGCTACACAAAGAGCGGCGCTGTCGACCCGGCTCTGCGCCAGGGAGTAGAGGCGCTGCTTGTGTCGCCCGACAAGCACTACGTTATCGACGGCGGATCACTTTATGCCTGCTCGCTTCGGCCGTTATACTTCGGCAGGGATCAGGAAGGAACGCTGCTGGGATACGTTGTGAGCGGCGTTTCCATTGAGCGCGTCGTACCCGAGATCAGCCAGCCTGTCAGCGCTGAGGCCGCCTTCCTCAGCGGCGGCCAGGTTGTGGCCAGCACGCTGCCGCGGGCCGATCAGGTCAGCCTGGCGCAGCAATCGTCTTTCCTTTCGGGAACCAATCAGAGCCCCGCCGCCGTGATGCTCGGCGGAACGCGATTTCTCTATGCGAAAGAGGATCTTTCAACCGCGGCAACATCTCCGTTGCAGCTCGTAGTATTGAAGTCATTCGACCCTGCAGAGCGCACCATCGGAGACATCAACCGCATGGTGCTGATTGTCGGCTTGCTGGCCCTGGTATCGGGTACAGCTTTGATGATCGTCGTTTCCCATCTGGTCACACGTCCGCTGGAAGAGCTCTCGAAAAGTGTTCGCGCGTTTGGGCTGGGCGATGTGCGGCACATTGTGCCAGGTCAGGGCACACAGGAGGTACGCGAGTTGAGTAGAGCCTTCTCACGAATGCGCGGCGAAATTCAAAAAGCCAACCAGACCGTGCTCGAGTCGGAGCGGCTGGCCACCATTGGCCGCATGGCGAGCTCGATATCGCACGATTTGCGGCACTATCTCGCGGCCATTTATGCCAACGCGGAGTTCCTCACATCCGACCGCTTCACGCCGAAGGAGCGTGCCGAAATCGCTACCGAAATCCGCACCGCGGTCGCGGGAACAACCGATATGCTGGAGTCGCTGCTGATCTTCAGCCGCACCGGCGCCAGCATCAGGCATCAGGCCGAGCAAATGGCGACACTCGTTGAAAGAGCAACGGCGCTGGTGCGTACGCACCCGGACGCCGAGGGTGTAAAGCTGGTGACGAGTCTGGGCGACCTTTCGGATTCGGCCGCGGAGGTGGACGGCAAGCAGATTGAGCGGGCCATTTCCAATCTGCTTTTGAATGCATGTCAATCGGCGCGGTCCATTGGAGCGCAGGCGAGAGTTGCTGTAACTCTCGAGTCTCAGGAACATCAAATTCTTGTCAACATAACCGACAACGGCCCCGGCGTTCCCCACAACATTCGCAAGAGTCTCTTCGAACCGTTTGTGAGCGAGGGCAAGCAAAAAGGCACGGGCCTCGGCCTAACCCTGGCTCACCGTATAGCGGTGGAGCATGGAGGAGAAGTCGTTTTGCTCAGCAGCCGGCCTGGCGAAACGACCTTCCAGATGAGGGTGGCGCGCGCGCTTTCGATGCAGGACAAAGTGAAGACATCGATGAGCAGCCCGCAGGAACAGGTGACCACAGATGAGAATGTTCGATCATGAGCGAAATGCAGATTCTCGCCTGAGCCTTCTCGCCAGCAGACATGCGCTCCTGTTGGCCGTATGTCTGGCGCCCTCATTGCCAGGCGCACATGCGCAGACTGCCGATGAGGCAAGCCTCGCGCAGAAAGTCGAACAGTTGACAGAGGCGATGGCGCGCACCCAGGCGCAACTGGAGCGCACGCAACAGGACCTTGAAGGGATGCGCCGGCAATTGGTGGAACTGCAGCGCGAGATGGCGGCGAGCAGGACCGCTGCGCCAGTAATAACGGTTCCCGTACCTACCTCCCCCGATCCGTCCGCGGTTGCTGCAGATGAGGCTTCTAGCTCGATGGCTGCGGCCATCCAGGATCTGCGCGAGCGTCAAGCCATGCAGCAGTCGGAGATCGCGACACAGGAACAGACGAAAGTGGAGAGCGAGTCGAAGTATCCCGTGAAGATAACAGGGATACTCTTGATGAACGGATTTGTGAATACGAGCGCCGTAGACGTGCCTGCAAGCCCTTCTCTGGCAATCGGCGGATCAGGCAACGCCGGCGCAACGGTTCGCCAGACGATTCTTGGGTTCGATGCGCGTGGGCCGCATCTCTTCGGCGCGAGCAGCTTTGCCGACCTTCGCGTTGATTTCTTCGGCAGCCAAGCCGCCACAAGCCAGGCTGTCACCAGTCAGGGTGCCAGTGCGCCCTCGACAAGCTACTCGGGCTACAACACGAGCTTTGCGTTCTTGCGTTTGCGAACTGCCCACGCCGGTCTGGAGTGGGATCACACTCAAGTCTTCTTCGCGCTCGACCGTCCCATCATCAACCCTGACGCGCCGACCTCTCTCACCGCCATGGCAGTTCCAGCGCTCGCATGGTCGGGAAATCTGTGGACGTGGAATCCGCAGGCAGTGCTCACAGAGGATCTTTCGTCGTCAGGCTCTAGGGGCGTACAGCTGCAGGCAGCTCTTATCGACGCAGGCGATGCGCCACTGACCCCGACGCTGGCTCTCTACTCGACAGCTCCTTATTTCCCGCCGACAAGCGCGGAACAAAGCTCTAAACCTGGCGTAGAGGCGCGCGTTGCATGGCATGGCCCCGGCCTTGATGACAACCGCATGCACATTGGCGTGGGCGGCTACTTCGCTGAGCACGACAGTGCGGTCGGAAACTACGATTCCTGGGCTTCGACGCTCGATGCGCGGCTGCCGCTGTTGGCCCACCTTGAATTAACGGGAAATTTCTATCGCGGTGCAGCTCTCGGCGGCCTCGGTGCAGGAGCTTATAAGGACTTCGCCTACAGTCTCAACTCCAACACCGGCGGTTTTTACTTGCGCCCGCTCGACGATGCAGGAGGGTGGGCACAACTGAAGGAGAAACCAAACGAGCGGCTCGAATTCAATGGCGCGTATGGAATGGATAACGTTTTCGCGGGGCAGCTGCGCCGATATTACGTCCAGGGTGGATCGATGATTCAAAACCTCGCTCGCAACCATACATTCACCGGCAACGTGATCTACAGCCCCAGCGCCTATTTGCTGTTCTCGCTGGAGTATCGGCGACTGGAGAGTACGCCGGTGGAGGGCGAGGGCGCCGCGAGCAACATTTTTGGCGTGGGTGCGGGGTACAGGTTTTGATCTCACGGGGTACATGGCCGTGCTGGCTCCTGTGCGCCGCACTGACTGCGCCGGGCATCGTGTGCGCCCTAGATCGTCCGCCCGAGAAATCGAAGGTTGAAGTTCGGCTGCGCGTGATCTCATCGCTCTCCGGCAAACTCCGCGCGGTGCCTGGTGTCGCATGGCTCACGCCACTCTCTGGAACTGAGCTTCCGCCGTTTATTTCCCAAGAGCACTACACACTTTTGCAAAAGAACCGAACGTTCATCCCGCATTTGCTGGTAATCCCGGTCGGCGCAGTTGTTCGGTTCCCCAATGCCGATCCGTTCTACCACAACGTATTCTCGCTGTTTGAAGGCAAGCGGTTTGATCTCGGCCTCTATGAAGCCGGATCGAGCAAGTCCGTTACTTTTCCCCGCGAAGGTGTGTCATATATTTTCTGCAACATACATCCCGAGATGAGCGCGGTCGTTCTCACATTGTCCACGCCGCTCTACGCCATTGCCGACTCTGCCGATGCATTTGCGTTGCACGGTATTCCGCCTGGCGAATACAGACTGCACATCTGGATCGAAGGAGTTCCTCAATCGGCGCTGGAGAGCCTGGGCAGATCAGTCCACGTCTCTACTCAAGATCTGGATCTCCGAACCATCGCAGCACCGATCGCGCGGCCCCACGATATGACGCACCTAAATATGTTTGGCAAACCCTACGACACGAAATCGCAGTCTACCTACTAGGACACCACTTTCTCGTGGTGCGAAAAGCCTTCTGTCCCAGACGGCTCATCGCGTCCCCGCTTATTGACAGTCGAAAGACAGAGCGCTGACAACTCTCCATCTCTTAGTGGCTAGCACCGGTCTGATAAATAGTTTTTTGCGAATCCAACTCATTTGGATTCAGCAGCTGCTGGCATGTACCGGACCGGGTCCTGGAAATTGAGCAGGTGCGATCCGGTAGCGGCCGAATCCTCGCGGCGCACCTGGCAGGAAGACGCGTCAGCAGCGAACGGCAGTCGATTCCGTCGTTCCGTCACGGCAACGGCGCAACTCCCTCCCCAAAATGCATTCCGATGACAATGCAGTGACAAGTCGTCTCATGCGTTGAGCTAAATTCTGTTCAGTGCGTTAGTTTGCACAACTTATCACCGATGGAAGGAGCATATATGACGGCAACAAGCGACCAAGTGAGTTGGGCTCCCGCGGGCAAAGAAGGAACGTCACAAACGATTCGCCAGACATTCGCAAGGATTCTCACAATCACCTTATCAGGACTGCTCGCCGCCATGTTGGCGCTGGCCGCTCCAGCCGCGGCCTTTGGCCAGGCTGCCGGCACATGGACAGCGACCGGCAGCATGCCTGGGCCCAGCCTCACTGACTATACCGCTACGCTGCTTCAGAATGGCCAAGTGCTGGTTGCGGGCGGCTTCAATAGTGCGCTTAACCAGGTTTATGCCACCGCCTTTCTGTACAACCCTTCCACGGGCACGTGGACGGAAACCGGCAGCATGGCCAGCGCCGTATACAAGCATAGGGCAACGCTGCTCGCCAGCGGCGAGGTTTTGGTTACCGGGGGCGTCACGGCCTCAGGAGCGACTACCACGGGCGCTGAGTTGTATAACCCTTCTACCGGGACATGGAGCCAAACCGCCGGCGGCCTGGTCGAGGGCCATTATGACCACAGCGCAGTGCTTCTCCCAAGCGGAGATGTGGTGCTGGCGGGTGGCCGCTGCTCCGCCACGTACTGCGACAATGTCTATGGAGTCGAATCCGCCGCCGATCTCTATAAACCCTCCGCGACCTCCCTTTCGTTTACGGAAGCCGCCAGCATGCACTATGG
>JASHUH010000210.1 GCA_030040115.1 Acidobacteriaceae bacterium
TGATCGGTTTTTTTTCGAGCTATCTTACCGCGCTTTCCTGGGCCGATCTGACCTTTGTCCTCCCCTCCACGGCTTTCGGCAATGTCATCGTGGCGCTGCTCTCGCGTTTCTGGCTGCACGAGGCCATTTCGTTCGAACGCTGGGCGGGCATCGCGCTCATTACGCTGGGCGTCGGTTTCGTCGCGCAAGGGCCCTCCCTCACGGAGCGGCCTTCGCCGGCAACCCAAGAGGCGCCTTCGCGATGATGCTCCCCGTCCCATTGGCCCAGCCCGGAGTCCGGCCAGCAGCATGGATCGCCGCTGCGATGATTGCCGCCGTGGTCCTCGCTTCGTCCACCGGCGAAATATCCATCGCCGCAGCCATGAAATCGATCGGCGATCTTGATGCGATTCGCGCCCGCGCAGGTATCCTGGGAGCGGCGCGCGCGGTGTTGGGCTCTCCCGCTTTCTTTGCCGGCATCTTCTTTCTGGCGGTTGCCTTTTTTGCCCTGTTGTTCGCCTTGAATCACCTGGAGCTGAGCCTCGTCGCGCCGGCGTCGGCCTCGCTCACCCTGGTCACCAACGCCATCGGCGGCAGGGCCTTTCTCAAAGAAAATGTAGACCGCCGGCGCTGGGCGGCCGCGATGCTGGTGGCTTTCGGAGTGTATCTGCTCGCCCATTGAGGCGGCGTCCCGAACGAAGCGGAGCGTAGCCGAGGGATCTGCGGTCGCTCCTTGCTCTTCTGCATAAATAAGAGTAAGTACCTACCATCGTTTCAATACCATGTACAAGTGACGGACGAGGAGGCTGACAGATCGTTCGGCGTTGTCGCCCTAATCGTGGAGGTGATCGTTGCGGGTGGGCAAGTGAAGTTGCAAACCACCTGCATGATGTTCGTTGTAGTCGTTCCAACGGCGACACACTTGTTCGTAGTTGACCAATTTACGACCGGTGGCGCTGTGCCGTTGCTCAACATGGCGGTGAGATTGACGTATGTGTAGGAATTAGTTTCGTAGTTGGTCATGATGCTGGCAGATGATGGCGTGACGGTCAGGGACAACAGTGAGCTGCTATTACCTCCGCCTCCGCAACTGAGCAGTGATGCGCAACATAAAAGGAGAGCTGTAAGCGCAGGAGCGTGGAAACGTCCAAACAGTCGGCGCATGCGATTGATCCTTCCGCTGGACTGAAATGAAATCGATTCAGCAATTTTGCTGGAAAGTGAACTCAGCGTAACACACGTCGAGGATCAGTCGCAACCGGCGCCATCTTGCAGGATGTGGAATAGCGCCCTTCACCGCCTCGCAGCGTAGGCTCGGCAGGCGGCTGATCGCCTTGCCCAGTGCCCCAGGTCTCGCTTTTGAGACCTGGGGCACTGGAATGCACACCTACGAATTCATGGGGTCAGAGGCCTGGCTCGACGGTAGAAAATAGGATCAGTCTCATAGACCCCAAAGACAAAGCGGCCCTCCTCAAACTGCTCGACGATGGGGGCAGAGCTGTTCAGGATGCCGCTAAGGGAGTTGCCGAAGAGATTGCCGCGCATGCGCTGGCCCCGGGCGAATGGTCGATCATCCAGTGCGTCGAACACCTGGCCGTCGCCGAGGATGGCGTGTTTGCGCAGACCATGGCGGCTCAGCCGGCGGAAGCGGCGATGGTGAACGAACACCGGGAATATGCCATTCTGTCTCGCGGCCTCGACCGCACCCGAAGCGTCCCGGCCCCGGAAATCGCGAATCCCGCCGGACGGCACACCACGCTCCATGCGGCGCTTCGGCATTTCCTCGCTGCTCACCAACGCACCCGACGGTTTGTCGAGGCCTGCGACGGGGACTTGCGACGCCAGGTCACGACGAATCCGTTGATGGGTCCCGTGAACTGCTATGAAAACCTTCTCATGATCGCCATGCATCCTCTTCGTCATGCCCAACAGATCGAGGAATGCAAGTCCCTCCTCGATGCTGACGGTCCGAAAAGGTAGCACGCGCTACGCCTGCAGAGCGACCTGGCGCCGTGACTCGAGAATCGCTCCCAGCGAACTTTGGCGTCCAAGGTCCCGATTCTGGGATTTGGGAAACCCCAAAAGTAGGTAGTCACGATATCAGTGGATGAATCGCATGAAGCCATGCGGTTTTAAATCGGGTTCGAGGAATTTTCGCGGCGCGCCAATGCTGGTGCAGAGAGCTTCAGCAGCCAAATGACCCGACCGCGCCGCGCTTTCCATGGTGGAGGGCCAACCGGTGGCGATCCAATCGCCGGCCAGGAAGCTGTTGGGCCACGGGGATTGCGTGGCGGCGGGGCGGAAGGTGTCTACGCCAGGTGGTACACTGAACGTCGCGCGAACTTCCTTGACCAGCGCAGCTTTCACCAGCCTGGCCGACGCCACCGCAGGAAAAAACTCCGCCAGTTCACGCAGCGTGAGCGCAAGTGCCTCGTTGCGCTCGCGCGAGGCGTAGACGCGTGAGGCGCTGACCTCGACCTCAATGTAACATCCCTTGGTTTTGCGCCACGGTTGCAGTTTGCTGCGGTTGAAGAGCCAGTGGATCTCGCGGTCGAGCATCACGGCATGATCGAGCTCCGTGATCTCGCGGTCGAACCAGAGATGCGCGCTGCAAATGGGCCAGTGCTGGTGGCGAGCGATCCGTCTTGCCAGCGCTTCCGCACCGTCTGCCGGCGGCATGTGCGGCAACAGCTTCCCCATCGCCTCAAACGGCAGCGCGAACACAATGTAATCAGAAACCATGGTGCCTGTACGCGTTGCGAGTCTCCACTCGGAAATCTCTTCATCCCACTCGATGCGCTCCACGGCGCTGTTCAAATGGAGCGATGAGCGGTTTTTCCCGAGCAGTCCTTCCACGCCAGAGTAGAGCTCGCTCAACGGAACCGCGTTGATGCCCATCCGCCCCGCTGCGGCAGAATTCATGAACAGCTCGCGAATCACCTTGGCCGCGTACGGCGCGGCGATACTATCGATCTCGGCATTCAGCGCGCTGGCGATAACCAGCTTCCAAAAGCGCTCGACCGCGCCTCGCGATTGCCGATGCCGCACCAGCCATTCGGCCAAAGTCTCCTTCGCATCCGGAGCGACCGGCCGCAGCATGGCGCGAAACGCGCGCGCCAGCGAGAGCTTGTCGGCGAAGGTGAAAGCATGCGCGGTGAGCAGGCGCGGCAGGCCGTGCAGCGGAGCAGGGAACAGCGCCATGGCGCCCAGCTTCGAGGGCCGTCCGCCCGGCTCAATCATCGTCATCTCGCGTGTCCAACGCACCTTGTCCAGCGCGCCGATGCGCCGGTAGAAGCCGATCAGGTTTGTGCAGCAGCCAAAGAGCACGTGCTGGCAATTGTCGATCGTTTCCTCGACGCCGGGATGGAAGTATGAACTCGCCCGTCCGCCGAGATAACCGCGCCGTTCGACCAACTGCACACGCAAGCCCGCCTCGTCCAGCGCACAAGCCGCGCTCATGCCGGCCACGCCCCCGCCGATCACGGTGACGGTCTTCTCCGGCCTAGTTCGCGCTCTGCTCAATGGGGCAGCCCTCGTGCGCCGGGGCGCGGCGCGCTGCGTGGCGAAAGCCGCGCCCATGCGGTGCGCGCCAATCCCAACGCCAGGATAGCCAGCTTTTCCGCCATCGGCACAGCGGCGCGGCGCGAAAACACATCGTAATTCGCGCGCTCGATGCGCTTGAGCAGAGCATGATAGATTGTCACCAGCACCCAAAGCGCAGGCCGGCTTTCGCGGTCGATAAGCGGCAGGAGCGCTTGCGCGGAACGATAATACTTCTCCGCCCGCGCGCCGATTTCCTCAAGCAGTGCGCGCTCGCTGGCCGTGGGCGGCATGCCCGCTGCTCGATCGAGTAGCGCGTTCAGGGCGATTCCATGCGC
>JASHUH010000211.1 GCA_030040115.1 Acidobacteriaceae bacterium
CAGTCGGCCTCCAAATGCGCGTTGAGTTCCTCCCAACTGACGGCATGGGGAATCGGGACCATGAAGTTGCGGCGGGGGCAGCCGACCAGATTTTCGACGGCCCCCTTATCGTTTCCCCTGCCGGGCCGCCCGAACTTGTCGGCGAACAGGGAGTGGCTCTGGATTTCGGAAAAGGCCTGCGTCTTTTTCCGCTCCCCATCGCCCAGGATCCGCGTCACCGCCAGAACCGGGGTCCCCGGCAAGCGGTCTTTGCTTGCTGGGGTGGAGGGTGGTGTTGTCGTAAAGAATGCGGGTACATACCTCCGGTGTTCCACGGAAAACACGCTTCCTCGCGGCCCCGAACCCGGCGCTGAACCCGGTTCGTTAACCCTCAAAATCCCTGTGGTCCGTGAAACCAGAATGTGGCGGGGTGGGCTACTTTTAATCCGCCACGCCACGCCGCTCACGCGGCGCAACGTGATCTATTTTTGCTCCGGCGTTTAAAGTTAACTATGCTCTTGGGCCTGTAGCTCAACGGTTAGAGCCAGGGGACTCATAAACCGGACCCGGAGGTTCGAGTCCTCCCACCCTCGCCATTGGCTGCGAAGCTCATGAGGATGAGCGGGCGTCTCATAAGCGCAAGGTAGTCAGTTCGAATCTGACCGCAGCCACCAGATTGTGTGGACGCGTAGCTGCTGGATTGGTATGTAGCCGGCGCCTTATAAGCGCCAGTCCGCGAGTTCGACTCTCGCCACGTCCGCCGGACCGCAACCGAGCCGGCTGCCGATTTCTCTTGCAGATCAGCGGCTTTCGCTGTACCTTGGCTCCGAACTCCATTCCAGCCCGGAGCGATCTCTATGTTCTACAGTCTTGCGTTGATTCTTCAGCAGGAGCCCAATCCCGCCGCCGTCCAGCAAATGGTCCAGCACATCGTGATGACCTTTATCGCGATTCTCCCCATCCTCATTCTCGTGGGGTTGGCGATCTACATCGTCCCGTTCTGGTTCATCTGCAAAAAGGCCGGCTTTTCTCCCTGGCTCTCGCTTTTGAACGTTGTTCCTTTGGGCAATCTGGCGCTGATTTACGTGCTTGCCTTTGCCGATTGGAAGGTTGTGCCCGCGCCGCCGGCCTTTTGGCAGCCGCAGGCGCCTTATCCGCCGCCGCAGCCCTTGGCGCCGCAGCAGCCTTTTCCGCCACAGAGTTGAGTTTTCGCTGACCGGCTCGTCATGGGCAATGCGCTAGCATCGTGGAAGGAAAGTAACGCCCACGATGCTAGCGCCAACGTCGTCTGATTTCATCCCCCGGGTTCGTTTTGCGCCTTCGCCCACCGGTTTTCTTCATGTCGGCAGCGCCCGCACCTTCATCTTTAATTGGCTCTATGCGCGCCACACCCAAGGAACCATGGTCTTGCGCCTGGACGACACCGATGTGGAGCGCAACACCGACGCCAGCCTGCAGTCGATTTTCGAAGGCCTGCGCTGGCTGGGCCTCGACTGGGACGAAGAGTACAAGCAATCGGAGCGGCTAGCCCTGCACCGCCAGCGGGCCGAAGCCATTTTCGCGAAAGGTCTTGGCTATCGCGATTTCACCCCGGCCCACGCCGGAGACGACAACCAGCCGGGCTCGACCTTACGGGAAGGCGCGTGGCTTTTCAACCCCGGCATGCGCGACCTCTCCCGTGACGAATCCGACCGGCGCGCCGCCGCGGGCGAGCCGTTTGCACTCCGCTATCGCGTTCCCCGCGGCCAAGGCCGAACACTGGAATTCAACGACGCCGTCTACGGTCTGCAAACCAAGGCAGCCGACGAGGTCGAGGACTTTGCCCTGCTGCGCTCGGCTGGGGCCCCCATCGACAGATCTTCGTCCTCGGGATTGTGGGGCGGCCTGCCTACTTACCATCTCGCCTCATGCGTCGACGACGCCGACTTGCGCATCAGCCACATCATCCGCGGGCAGGATCACCTGACCAACACCTTCAAGCACCTGCTGATTTTCGAGGGGCTGGGCGTGCAGCCGCCCGAATTCGCTCACCTTCCGCTGCTGGTGGCGCCGGATGGCGCCAAGCTCTCCAAACGCAAGCATGGGCCGGTGGTGAGCGTGACCACCTATCGCGACGCCGGGTTTTTGCCCCAGGCGTTCATCAATTTTTTGTGCCTGCTGGGGTGGTCGCCGAAAAACGATCGCGAATTCATGACCCTCGATGTCCTGGTCGAGCTGTTCTCGCTGGAGGGCGTGAACCGGGCCAATGCGGTGGTGAACTTTACTGAAACAGCCTTGAGCTCTTCGGAATTCGCCTCGTTCGACGCCAAGGCCGTTTGGCTGAACGCCGAGCATATCCGCGCCCTGCCGGTGGACGAACTGGCGCGCCAACTGGAGCCGGTGTTCGCGCGCGCGGGATTTTCTGCGACGCCCGAGAAGGTTGCGGCGGTGACGCCGCTCATCCGCGAGCGCATCAAGCTGCTGCGCGAGGCCGTCTCGGCCGCCGACTTCTTCTTTCTCCATCAGCTCCCGCCCTACGACCCCGCGGAATTGATTCCACAGAAGGCCGATGCGGCGCTCGCCGCGCGCGTGCTGGAAACGGCGGAGCGGGTGCTGGCTTCCGCCAGCTTCGATCACGACTCGCTCAACCACGCTCTGCGCGCCGCAGCCTCCGAACTTGGGCTGAAAGCCGGGCAGGCTTTCCAGCCCATCCGCGTGGCCGTGTGCGGACGCAAGAATGCGCCGCCGCTGTTTGCCACCATGGTTGTGTTGGGCCGCGAGGTCTGCCTCGAACGCATCCGCAGGGCCCAGGCCAGCCTGGAATCATACTGTTGATCGGTTCAGTCTTCCCACATTTCCCTCCAGCGAGCTTGACGGGCTGTATCCGTTCGATTACACTTGGGACATGTTCTCCGTCAGGCCGCTTCCCGAATTCACAGCATGGCTTGATGGATTGAAGGACAACAGGGTGCGCGGCGCCGTAGCGGAGGGAATCAAGCGCCTCACCTTCGGTTTGCTGGGCGAGTTCAAAGCAGTTGGCGATGGCGTGATGGAGCTGCGCATCGAGCTCGGCGCGGGCTGGCGTATCTGTTACACCCAATGCGGCGCGCAGATCGTCGTATTGCTTGCAGGCGGTTCCAAACGCACACAGAAGAAAGATATCCAGCGAGCCAAGACTTTGGCAGCATTGCTGAAAAGCGAAAGGGACAAAGATGAGAAAAGCCATTCACGTCGACGGCCTGCCTGAGTTCGACCCCGCGCAATACCTTGACAACGAAGAGAGCATTGCCGTCTATCTGACCGGAATTCTGGAAGCGAATGACGCAGCCCTGTTGGCCTCCGCATTAGGGGACATTGCCCGCGCGCGCGGTATGACAGAGATCGCCAAAGCCGCCGGAATCACCCGCGAAGCTCTCTATAAGGCCCTTCGCCCCGATAGCTCGCCGCGCTTCGACACTATCGCCCGCGTCTGTGCGGCGCTCGGCGTGCGTTTGGTGGCCCAGCCCATGCCTGCCGGCAAGGCAGCCGCTTGAAAACCAGCCTGCGGGCGCAAGAACGCGCCGCCGCTGTTTGCAACCATGATTGTACTGGGCCGCGACGTTTGCCTGGAGCGCATCCGCCAAGCCCAAGCCAAGCTCCGATCCCTCGCCTCAGCCAAGCCTTCCGCGTGAAACAATAAGAGCTGGCCACCATGAACGACTCCAATGCAGCCACGCCCGCAGCCATCCCCTCAGCGGAATCCGGCGGCGAAGGACTTCGCCATACCTCCAACTTCCTCCGCGACATCATTGCCGAAGATGTGCGCAACAAGACGTTCGGCGACGCCGCGATCCAGACCCGCTTTCCTCCTGAGCCCAACGGCTACCTGCACATCGGCCACGCCAAGGCAATTTGCATTGATTTTGGCCTTGCGGATGAATTTGGCGGGAAAACAAACCTGCGCTTCGATGACACCAATCCCGAGAAAGAGGAGCAGGAGTACGTCGATTCCATCCAGAAAGACGTCCGTTGGCTCGGCTTCGAGTGGGAGCGCCTTTGCTATGCCTCCGATTACTTTCCGCAGCTCTTTGAGTGGGCCCTCCAGCTCATCCGCTCGGGCTATGCCTACGTCGACGACCTCACTGCCGAAGAGATCCGCCAATACCGCGGCACGCTCACCGAGCCCGGACGGGACAGCCCCTATCGCAACCGAGCGATACACGAAAACCTAGACCTCTTTGTGCGCATGAAAGCCGGCGAGTTTCCTGACGGCTCGCGCGTGTTGCGCGCCAAAATCGACATGGCTTCGCCCAACATGAATATGCGCGACCCGGTGATGTACCGCATTCTCCACGCCACACATCATCGCACCGGCGACGAGTGGTGCATCTACCCCATGTACGACTTCGCCCACGGCCAGTCCGACTCGATTGAGCACGTCACCCACTCCATGTGCACGCTCGAATTCGCCGACCACCAGCCCCTCTATCGCTGGTATATCGAACAACTCGGCATCTTCCCCTCTCAGCAAATCGAGTTCGACCGCCTCAACCTCACTTACACGCTGCTCTCTAAACGCAAATTACTGCAGCTTGTGGAGGAAAAGCGTGTGAACGCCTGGGACGATCCCCGCATGCCGACGCTCTCCGGCATTCGCCGGCGCGGGTTCACGCCCGAAGCCATCCGCGCCTTTTGCGCTGCCATCGGCGCCACGCGGACCAATGGAATCACAGACCTCGAAATGCTCGAGCATTTCCAGCGCGACGACCTCAACCGCCGCGCCCGCCGCGCCATGGCTGTCCTTCATCCGCTCAAGCTTGTCATCGACAACTACCCCGCCGATAAAGTTGAATTCGTTGACGTCGCTAACAATCCTGAAGATCCGGCGGCCGGCACGCGCCAGGCGCCTTTTTCGCGCGAGCTCTACATCGAGCAGGACGATTTCCGCGAAGTTCCACCCCCCAAGTACTACCGCCTATCGCCGGGCAAAGAAGTGCGTCTGCGCAGCGCCTATTTTGTCACTGCGCAAAGCGTGGTCAAGGCGGCCGACGGCAGTCTCGTCGAGGTGCACTGCACCTACGATCCCTTGAGCCGCGGCGGCAATTCGCCGGACGGCCGCAAGGTCAAATCCACCATGCACTGGGTATCGGCCGCTCACGCCATCTCCGCCGAAATCCGCCTCTACGACAAGCTCTTCAGCAAACCCGATCCCTACGACTTCGCCGAGGGCGGCGACATCTTTGACAATCTCAACCCCCACTCACTCGAGGTCCTCACCGGCGCGAAGCTGGAGCCGTCGCTCGCCGCGGCCAACCTCGACGACCGCTACCAGTTCGAGCGCGTCGGCTACTTCTGCCTCGATCCCGACTCGACTCCCGGTCATCTGGTCTTCAATCGCACTCTGGCGCTCAAAGACACCTGGGCGAAAATCGAAAAGAAAACCGGAAAAGAGCCGGGAACGTAAGCTCAAGCCGTTTGAGGAGGAAGCAAAACCATGATGCGGTGGCTGGCGCGGTGGTTTTTCCGGCTGTTTCTCGCGCTCGCGGTGGTCTCGCTGGCGGCCTATGTGGTCGATTGGGCGGTTTACGCCCTGCGTGGTTCACCCAAATCGGTGGTGGCCGTCAGCCGGTTTATGGGAATTCCCCTCAAGGGCAACAAGGAAGAATACGACTACCTCAACACCGTGCAAACGCCCTGCGCGGTGGCGCTGTTTCCGCATGGCGGCCTCGATCCGTGCTGGCATCTGCGGCGCAATCCCAACGAATGGGAAAATCTCTGAATGATTCCAAGGAAATAAAGCACGCGGCCCGCGCGTTTTGGAGGGGAGAAGCAAATCACAATTCAGCGTGACCGCGGTCACGCCCGGAAATGCGGCCCAGGTGCATGCTAGGAGCCTGTTCCTCGATCGGGACGCTGTGATGTATAGCCGCACCCAAAACGAAAACGGCAGTTTTAACACCCGTTGCCTCGATTGCTTCCTGACCATCGCCTCGTGCGTCGAGTGCGAAAGGGACCTGGATTTTCTGGAATCCCGGCACATCTGCCCGGAAAAAGCCCTTGCCGCGCTGCTGGAAATGGAAAAAGCCGAGGCCCGAGCCACACGCAACTGAGGCAGCCTCACCACCGGCGGCCTTGCTCCTCCGAACCGGCATTCGTCCTCTCCTCTGCCCGCATTCGTCCTCTACTCCGCGTGCGAATAGGCGCTCGCCGGCACCTCGGCCAGCGGCATATCCGGCCCCTCCCACATGAGGCGCGGCGCGCCGGCGCTCATAGTGTTCAGCCCCTCGACGTGAATCGTGTGCAGACCAGCGCGGAGTCCGATTGAACCCGAATCAAAGCGCAGCGCGTTGCCGGGCGACCCGCAAACCTGCGCAAAGGGTGGTCCCGTTTGGACCAACTCGATGCCGTCAACCGCCAGGCGCGCTCCATCCCGGTCGATGAGGTCGAACGTGTAACCCCCGTCCTCGGGAACCTGAAGGTATCCGTCCCAAGTCGTTGCATACTTCGTAAAGCCCCCGGCGTTGGCCTGTAAATTGGGCGAAGCGCCCGTTGAAACGGGTTTGAGAGGGGTGAAATCGGGCAGTTCCGGCCAGGCGCCGGCGTAGATTTTCCACACCAAGCCCGGCGCGGTGGGTCCGGAGGGGGGCGCGGCGTCGCGCCATTGCGCCACCACAACCACCCCCTGTTCGGCCCAATCCTGATGGCCGGCTTTATCCGTCACGTGCAGCAACACGCGGAAACTGCCCGCGCCATTGCGGCCGTCCAACTCTGTTCCCAACGCATCCGAAAAGCGGTGGCGCACCCGCCTGCCATGAGCCTCAGTTCCATCGCCGAAGTACCAGGTGTCATGGGCGCCCGGCGCGGCTTGCGCGGTAAATGTAACCCGCTTACGCGGCGCCACCACCTGCGGAGCCACAGCGAAGGCCGCGACGAGCGGCGGCGCGGGCGCAAATGCCGGCTGCGCGGCGCCATCGGAGACCGCGAGCGGAATCTGGGATCCGGAGGTCACCCGTGTCTGCCCGTACTTCACGTTGTCAAAGGTCACATCGCTTATATCGCCGGTGATGGTGGACTCGGCGAGCGGCGGCTGTCCCAGCGCCCAGATATTCCGAAATGTGATGCCGTGCAGGCTGGGCTGCTCCTGTTCGATTTGCGCCAGCGAATACCAGTTATCGAGAAAGAGATTTTCGAAAAGCATGCCCGAGTGATCGCCTTTGGCGCCCTTCGCGCCCCAAAAACCGAGCAGGCCGAAAGTTTGACCGCACGCGCCGATGCCGGCGTGGAGAACGTCGGAATTGCGCAGGGTGAAGTTGCGGGAATTGAAGATTTTTTCCGGCCATCCGATGCGGACGATGTTGGAAATGCTGGTCGACAACTCGCTGTCTTCCACCAAAATATTGTCCACATCCTTGCCCGGCCGCAGCATGTCGGCCTGCGTGTACCCATCCCAGTTGCCCTCCATGGCCAAATCCTCGTCGGAGGCGCGAAAGAACGCGTTCCGCACCACCGTGTCGCCGCCGCCCAACCAGTCCATGCCGTCCTGGTTGGCGTTGCCAGGGTTGCCGCCGATTACGCGAAGGTCGTTATAGCGGAAGCCAAAAGAATCCTTCATCTGAATGGACCAGGTGCGCGAGCGGATGATGCAGGTGAGGCCGTCGATCTCGACGTTGCGCGCCTGGTTGGCGACAATGCAGTGCCAGTCAGGTTTTTGCATCCAGCCGTCGTCGGCCGCCGGATCCTGCGGGCCCTGGTAAACGATGGTTCCCCGGCCGAGCACCTTCACGTTCTCGACATTGAAGAGATTCAGGCTGCCAAAAACGTAGCTGCCCGGCTCAAGATAAAGGGTTTCGCCGCTTTGGGGATTGAGGCTCTCGCGATGCACGCCGGCGGGGACGATGGTGATGTTGGGACCGCCGGGCGGCAGCGGCGGCGGCGCGCCCGCGAAAATAAACAGCATCCGTGCGTGATTCAAAAAATCGCCGGGCCGCGCGATGGAAAGCTTGACCGGCCCGGGAAGCCGGAAGCGGATAGTCTGCGGATCGCCGTTGGGGTGGGTAGCGCGCAATCCCAGCCGCCAGGGCTCGATGTCGACGCCGCGATCCCAAAAGCCCGGAATGGCTGACGTAATCGTGATCTGGGCCGGCCCGGTGAGGTCGAAGTTAACGTAGTCGTAATTCGAGGCGGCGTAGGCCACATCCACGCGCTCGCCATTCACCGCTACGGCGAAGTCGCTGGTGCGCATCTCAGTGGGGACTGGCGCAGCGAGCACCCGCGTGGCGGCGCGAGCGGCGGTCGAAAGAGCGAAGAGAGCGACAAAGAACGAACGAAAACCCGGCAACGAGCCAAATCCCGGCAAGAGAACCAACCGAAATTACTGTAGCACCTGCGATGCCTTGGGCGGCTGAGGCCTGGCGATCGCGCGGTTCACGCGAAAAATCGACGAGGCGCCCGCGCCCAGGGCAATCCCCGCCACGACAAAGATCATAGGAAAGCACTCGATTGTATAGCGAGTCTCAGGAGCTTCCACCGTGAAAAGCAGCGCGCTGCGCAGCAGCATGTAAGCTGCCAGGGGCTGCCAGAAGCGGGGCCGCAGCCACAGTCCGGCCAGAGCCAGCAAGAGGTAGGCCGCATTCAGGCCGCCATAGGCCCAACTGAACTCGGTGTCGAAGTGGTGGCGCGCGTAGACCCACCAGTCGAGGTCGATATCAAGATTTTCGACGCGCGGCCGCAGCCACATATCGGCGAGCCTGCCCAATGGCAACCAAAGATAGAAACGCCACGGGTGGGCGGCAATGCGCTCGCGGGCAAGAAGTCGAAAAGCCGCGTCCATCGCCGGGGTGATTTGATTGCCGTTGTCTTCGTATCTGGCCGCTAACGCGGTGACTTCCGCGCGCTGGGCCGGCGAGTCGAAAGCCCGGTTGGGCAGATCCGCAACCTCGAAGTTGCCGTCCGGAACATTCCAAT
>JASHUH010000212.1 GCA_030040115.1 Acidobacteriaceae bacterium
GCGCACCCATCGGCGCCTACCAGGTGTCCGGCGAGTATTCCATGTTGCAAGCCGCTTTCGAAAAGGGTTGGCTTGACCCCACGCGCGCCATGCTCGAATCCCTGGTCGGCATGCGCCGCGCGGGCGCCGATTTTATCGTCACCTATTTTGCCAAAGAGGCGGCTAAGCTGCTGCGATAACTGATGCCTGAAGAGCCGGTAAAGCTTTTCCCCTGACCGTCGCGCTGCTTGCGGTGGGGGCGACTCCGGGGACCATCTCCCTTCGCATTCAGGGCGCATACAGAATCCTCTCCACACCCCTCCCCCCGTTCTGGCGATAAGCGGTTTGTTTTCAGCAGATTGCGTCGTTGATATTCACGTAAATTTGTGAAAACAGGACATTTATTTTCAGATTTCAGAAAACAAAGGAGTTATGAGTATGTTTCGGCGTTTTGGCCGAGTTTTGCCGGTTTTTCTTCCCTCGCAATCTCCTACGGATTGGCCATGGATTGCCTCTGATTCCGAATGGAAGGTAACTGTTTGGGCGTTTTTCGCGAACGCTGGGAGGGCGCGACTGGGGCTTTGGCTCTTCGCGATTTCTCCCCGTGAAACAGTAAGTGTCTGAAAACATGGCAGTTATTTTTCGCGACCGCACAAGTATTTGAAAACACGAAGGTTATTTTCAGCACCTGCACAAGTGTTTGAAAACAGGCTGCTTGCCGGAATCTCGCCGCGGTGGTCCGGAGGAAAGCTTGATCGGTCGGTCTGATTTTGCATTCCATCGCGGACTAAAGCTCTTCTCATCTGGAGGGTCTTGCCGTACGGGCTGAAGCCCGTGCCCTTCAAGCTGCAACCCGTACCCTTCAAGCTGAAAATCCCGCATTTCAAACCGAACCTGTACCCCTCAGTCGTCAGAGAGACATGGATTCTGCCAAGCCCTTCTTTCCAATCCTCGCGGGGCTTTCTCACTTTGCTGATCCAGCGTAGCGCATACGAGGTTAATTACCGGCAACGGGATTTGTGGCGGAACCGCACTGGAATGAGCGGGAACACTTTGGTCATGGGTTGACCGACCGGGTGAATTTGGGGTGAGATAAACGCCGCGCGAGATCAGTTTCTGTGGTTCCCGTCCCCAAACCGGGAGCTGGGGCGCCCAACTTCTGTGGAGGATCAAGCATCCGGGACCCGGGCCAGCCATGAATTCTTTCCGACCGAAGCTTACACTCTCCCGCCCAAGCGAAGCTTGGACGGGGAACCCCCACCCCGCACCCATTTGAGTCAGCGCGGATAGCTGCCGTTGTTGATGTCGAGCGTCACCCCGTTGACATACTCGGGTGAAGCGCTGCCCAGCCACAGGATGGCCGCCGCGACTTCGTCCGGCTCGCATAGCCGTCCTGAGTAGACAGAGCGCATCACTTCGTCGCGTCGCGATTGCGGCAACTGGTCGTACATACGAGTCCGGGTAGGTCCCGGAGCTACCGCGTTGACCAAGATTCCGTGGGGGCCCAGAATCCGCGCCCAAGTTTTGGTTAAATTCAGCAGCCCGGCTTTGGTGACGCCATACCACAAATCCGGATGTCCGGTGAAAGCGGAGACGGAACTCACGTTGACCACGCGCCCGCTGTGGCGCAATTTCATGGGCGCTGCCGCAGCCGCGATCAAAGCCGCCGGAGCCTCCAGGTTCACGGCCAGAATTTCGCTCCGGTGCTCGTCGGAAATGGCGTCCACCGGGTCACAATACAGCACGGCGGCGTTGTTGACGAGGGTCTCCAGTTGGCCCAGCGAGGCCATCAATCCGGGAATCTGCGATGTGCAGCGCAGATCGAATTCGAGGCGCTCTCCGACCACGCCGCTGGCGAACTCCTTATCCAGCGAGATCACCTGCCATCCCGCAGACGCGAAGGCACGCGCGGTGGCCAGACCAATGCCTCTTCCGGCGCCGGTGACAAGAACTCTCTTCATGCGGTTCATGGTATTACGGCGTCGAGTGGGCCAGAAGGCTCGCGGTTCTCCCCATTAGCAAGGGGATCGAACGGCCGAGAATCGACAGCGCTAAGGCAGCGCTATTTCCAGCGTCCCGAAGTTCTCGCGGCAACGCAGACGGCGGCCTGAATGGGAGCCATCTCGCGGGGTCCATCGGAACGATGAAATGGAAAAGCCTACGCGACTCGACAAAGGCCCGGACGGCCGATTGGGCGCGCTCTCGATCCCGCCTCGGGCCGGGTTCATCCAAGTCTTCGTGGGAACGGCCAGGGGCGGGATGCGGTTGTGAGCGATGGGAGCAAAGCCTCGCGGCTACTTGCGGCCACCATTGAATATGTTTCGGATGGAGCCTGCTAGGTCATCGTCCTTTGCCCCTTCCTGTCCGGAAGGAGACAACACCGGGCTGGGGGGCTCAATGCGCGATTCAGCGTCGCCCCACCTGCTTGACGCCGAATAGGCGCCGTTGTCAGGGGCGCTGCTGCGAGTGGCGCCCGAGTTGGCGGAATGCCGGCGAAGGAGCCGCTCAATCGCTGCGATATCGAGCTTGTAGTCTTCTTCCACCTGACGCCGCAATGCTTCTAATTGTTCTCTGTCCATCTTGAATCCTCCTCTGGCGTCATCTTCCTGACCCAGCACTGACCTGATTCTGGCACGACCCGCCGAAATTCGATGTCACACAAAGGAGGCAGAGGAGCGAACGATCCGGGGGTTTCTCGTGTCAGATATTCTCGGCTTCGGAATGCGGCAGAAGGAGAAGCGCTAGAGGCGGGCCAGGGCTTCGGCGGTGCGCAGCTTGCGCTCCAAATGGCGCTCGAGGGTTTGCAGGGTGAAGCGGCGCAGGTCGCGGGCGCGGCGG
>JASHUH010000213.1 GCA_030040115.1 Acidobacteriaceae bacterium
TTGCGTGACGGCATGATCTGGCCCGATGGCTATCTGGGGCCGGACGCCTACACGGCTTACGAGCGGAACCTGGAGAATCTGCCTTCGCGCAACGCGGAGCCGAAACCGGTGATGTGGATCAGCGAGGAGCAAGGCGCGGCGATCAAAGACTTCGTGAATTCCGGCAACGGCTTTTACGCGCTGCACAACTGCAGCCATATCTCCCTTAGCTCGAAGAATTATCGTGAGGTGATGGGCGGCGCCTACATCGGTCATCCGCCACTGCGGCCGTTTCGGGTTCGAGCTTCAGCCAACGCACACCCCATTACTCAGGGAATGACTGACTTTATCGTCAACGACGAGCAGCACTATGTGGATTACGACAAGGACAAGAAGAACATCCTGCTGGAGGCCGAGAACATCGACGGTCTGACCTACGAGAATCTCGGCAGTAAGTCGATTTCCGGATGGGCTTACGACTTCGGCAGCGGACGCGTGGTGTTTACCGCGGTGGGCCACACCATTGATGCTATGTGGAACCCGCAGTATGTGGAGATTCAGAAGCGGTCGATCCGGTGGCTGCTGAAGCAGTTATAAGATGGGCGTGACTGAGTAAGTGGGCGCCCGGACGCAGGCGAAGGGCGAAGGAGTGAAAAGCCGATGGCCAAGGTGATTGACGCGCATGCGCATCTGGGTGAGTGTTGTGTCTTTGGGCTGCTCAGCACCGAGGAGGAGATGCTGCGCCGGATGGAGGAATGCAAGGTGGACGCGACCATCGTCCAGCCCTATCCGGGGGCCAAGAACGCGTGCCAGACGCACGACCGCATTGCGGAAATGTGCGCCCGGCATCCGGGCCGTTTTTTCGGACTGGCGAGTCTGACCCCGCACGGAAACTATGACGCTTACCGGCGCGAGGTGGAGCGGTGCGTGAAGGACCTGCACTTTGTGGGGGTGAAGCTGCACACCATCGGCCATGGCGTCAATCCCCTGTCCGAGGATGGCGACCGGGTGTTCGCCACCGCGCATGCCTTGGGTATACCGGCCATGGTGCACACTGGGCCGGGGGTGCCGTTTGCGCTGCCCTCGCTGTGCATTCCCGCGGCGCAGAAATATCCCGGGCTGAAGATCATTCTCGCCCACGCGGGGTTCGCGGTCTTCTCGGCGGAGGCGCAGGTGGCGGCCTCGGTGTGCGGCAACCTGTATCTGGAGACCTCCTGGTGCATTGGGGAAGACATCCGCTGGATGATTTCCAGCATTGGGCCGGAGCGGGTGATGATGGGCGCGGATCTGCCCAGCAACGTGCCGGTGGAGTTCGCCAAATATCGGGCGCTGGACTTAGCCCCCGAGGTCTACGACCGGGTGATGGGCGGCACCGCGGTCGAGGTGTTCCATCTCACGTGGTGAGAGAAGCAAGCGACGGTTGCAGCTTCTCAAAGAAGTCGGCTCCCGGCTTGAGCAGGAAGGCGCTGCTCTTGCTCTAACGCAAGACCCCGGCGTCTTTGGCCGGCCAATAGACGAAAACCGCCTTGCCGTAGATGAGCGAACGCTCCACGGGGCCAAACTCGCGGCTATCGGAAGAGATAGAGCGATGGTCGCCCATCATGAAGTAGCAATCGGGCGGGACGACCATCTCCGGCATCGAACGTGTGTCACGGTACTGGGAAGGGACATAGGATTCATGCAGGCGCTTACCATTGAGCCAGACCACGCCGCGGTCGATGCGGATGCGGTCTCCGGGAAGAGCGATGACGCGCTTGATGTAGCTCTTTTCGGGATCGCGCGGATAGTGGAAGACCACGATATCGCCGCGCTCGATGGCCTCAATATGATAAGCAAATTTATTGATGAAGAGACGATCGCGATCTTCCAGCCGCGGCAACATGCTGGTGCCTTCCACGCGCACGGGTTGATAGAGAAAGGTGATGATCAACACCGATGCGGCCGCGGAGACGAGCAGATCGCGCACCCACAGGGCAAGGGAATTGGGCTTGCGCGGGGACGGCCGCGGAGTCGGCGCCTGGGCGGGAGGAATCGATTCAGCCTGAGCGCCGGCGCCGGAAAGAGTGTTTTGAGAATCCTGAGGAGCTGTTGACATCTATTTTTAGATTACTCGCAACCGAGCCCTCCGGCTGGACACGGGAGGGGGGCGTGGCCGGGCTTTTCGATCGGTTTTGGTTGGCCGGCTGCGGGAACCAGGGCAGGCGGCGTTCCCGGAGCTCCCGCCGGGGCCAGGTTTTCGGGCTCCAGAAGCAGGGGCCGCTGCAGCACCATCTCCACTTGTGTGCCCGATTCAATGTTGACGTCGGCGCCACGGGTAAAGAGCGAGACCAAGCCAGCCGCCGCGAGCCCCGCGCCCACGCCAGCCAAACCGCCGGCAAGCGGGTGGCCCGAGCCCAGGCCGCCGATGGCGCCCACGGTAGCCCCGGTGGGGACGGAAACCTTCGCCACCTCGCCCGCGTGGCGGCTCTTATCACCATTCTCCTGAATGGTTCCTTCGCCGTCGTCCTTGACCGTCTGCTTGCTCGCACCGGGCAGGTCATTCACCATCCCGGGAATCTCCACTACCGTGCCATTGGGAAAGATGATGGAGGTGAAGTGCATATCGAGCTGGGCCCGGCCGCGAACCCGGCCGGCGCGCTCCACGCGATCGACCACGCCCTGCACGTAAACCCCTGCTGGAATCATCACCCGGTTGCCGACCACCACGGGAAATGTGGAGGCGAGATAAACGCCGTCGCCGGGTTTGGCGCTCTTGGTGTTGATGGCGCTGCGCAATTGCAGCAGAACCTTCGTGCCGACGGGAACGGTGTACGTCTTCTGGGCCGGAGCGGGTTGCGCCGCCGGCTGGATTGACGCACTGGCAGCGGGTTGCGGCTGGGCGGGCGATTGCGCCGAGCTGAAACCGGGGCCCGTGTATGCAAAACCGACCAAAAAAGCTGCGGGGAGAGCTGCCCGGAGCAGCCCATGCGGCAGTCGCATGAATTTCTCCTATCCTCAGCATGATAGACGGGCGGGGCGCGGACAAGGATAGCCTGGCCGATGGTGGATCAGTGAGTCATTCCTCCTCTTTTGCCCGGCTTCATTTCGACGGGTAAACAGACGCCGGAAAGCGTCCTTATAATAGGTTTTCGCCAGGAGCCCCACCATGAAACGCCGCCAATTTCTTGCCGCATCCCTCGCCACCTCGGCCTTGGCCCTTGCCCATGAGGCCTCGGACGCGCAATCAGCGCCTGGTTCCGACCGTGAGTTCTACCTGATGCGCCGCTATGACCTGGGCAGCGGGCCGGAATTGAAACTGACGGAGAGCTATTTTTCCGGGGCGCTGATTCCGGCGCTGGGCCGGATGGGGCTGGGACCCATCGGTGCCTTTCAGCTCGATTACGGACAGCAAACTCCGGCTCACTATCTGCTGATTCCCGGCGCGTCGATCCAGACCCTCGCGGAGCTGGAACTGCGTCTTGCCGAAGACGCTGAGTTCATGAAGGCCGCAGATCCGTTCTGGAACGCCACCGCCGCATCACCCGCGTTTCAACGCGTGGAAGCTTCGCTGATGATCGCCTTTAAGGGCTGGCCCAAGCTGAAGCTGCCGCCCGCCTCCGCCAGCCAGAGCAAACGTATCTTTCAACTGCGCACCTATGAGAGCCCCAGCAATGGGTACCATGTGCGCAAGGTGGAGATGTTTCATTCCGGTGAATTTGAGATTTTTCTCAAATGCGGGATGACGCCCGTATTTTTCAGCGACAAGCTGATCGGCTCCAATCTGCCAAGTTTGACTTACATGCTGTGCTTTACCGAACTGGGCGAGCTCGACGAGAAATGGGTTGCATTTCGCTCCAACCCGGAATGGAAGAAGCTATCATCGGATCCGCGCTTCGCCTTCGACCAGATTGTGACCAACATTAGCAATCTGGTGTTGAGCCCCCTCAGTTGTTCCCAAATCTAAAAGAGATATAGGTTGGGCAGCTAACCCCCTCCGCCCGGAGTGGGGCCGCGCCGTCCCATCTCAGGATGGATCGCACTATAATCGCGGCATGCCGTTCTTCAGCGACCCGCGGCGGCGTTCAGTTGCCCTGCTCTTGGCCGGAGTGCTGCTCTTCTTCGCCTTGTTGGGCGCCTTGCAGGCGTTCAACACCTCCGACGTCCGTTATCTCAATCCCGAGACTTATGGAGAGACACTGGCGTTCACCGGGCTTACGGTCCTGGTGTTCCTGCTCTTGATTCTTTTGTTGACGCTCTTGCTCCGGAACATTCTTAAGCTCTATTCGGAACAGAGCAGCAGCGCGCTCGGAGCGCGACTGCGCACGCGTATGGTGCTGGGCGCGGCGTTGATCGCGGTGACGCCAGCGGCCTTCATGTTTCTGTTCAGCTTCCAGCTCATGAACCGCTCCATCGACCGCTGGTTCTCGCCGAATACATCGGAGCTGCGCGAAGACTCCACCCGCGTGGTGGAGGAACTGGTGCAATATGTCGCCGGCAACGCGCGGGTGGAAGCGGAATCGATTGTGAATTCGGGCGCGCCCGATCAGCCTGTGCCAAAGCTCCGGGAAGAACTGGGTTCTCATCGCATCACCCTCGACGGCGGATTCACGGTGGTTTACCAGAAGAATCGGAATATGCTGGCCAGCTTTCAGGCTCCGCCGGAGTCGAGTCACGCCACATTGTTGTCCTGGATGGACTCCGGCGACAGGAAGGGCGTTACGCTCCAAGGTCCTCTTTCGGCGGAACTCCTGTCGGCGGCCCAGCGCAGCGACGAACCTACACTGAAGATCGGCGGCGATCAATTCGCCCTTGGGATGGCGGCAACCCCATCGGGGAGAATCGTGGTCGTGGCGCTGCCCATGCCACAGGGTCTGAATGAGACAACGGCGCGCATCCGTTCGGGCGCGGACGAGTACTGGAAACTCTTCCGTTCGCGCAGAAGCATCCGCGACACCTTTTTCCTCATGCTCCTGCTCATCACCGTCTTTGTATTTTTCTCGAGTGTATGGCTGGCGGTATTTCTCTCCAAGCAGATCACGCGGCCAGTGGAGGCGCTGGCGGATGCCATGAACGAGATCGCGGCCGGTAAGTACGACCACCGCGTCGGCGCCATCGCCACTGCGGAAATGGCTGAGCTGGTGAATTCTTTTAACCATATGGCGGCGGACCTGGAGACAAGCCGGCGTATCGCCGAGAGTTCGCAGGGGCAGCTTACCGCAGCCAACCTAGCCGTTGAGGAACGCCGCCGCGAACTGGAGACCATCCTTGAAACCATCCCCAACGGCCTGGTGACGCTGGACAGCGCTGGACTCGTGCAGCAGGCGAATCGCGCCTTTGCCGCGCTGATCGGCCGGCGCGATGAATCCAGCCTGGTTGGGGAGAGGATCGAGACGCTCTTTCCGCCGGAGTGCGCCGAAGACCTGACCGGAGTGATCCGCCGCGGGCAACGCATGGGCGCGGCATTTACGGAAATTGAGTTCTCCACGCACGGCCGCAACCTGCATTTGGCCGTCACCGGCGCGCGGCTGGAACTGGCCCACGGCAGACCTGGAACGGTGTTGGTGGTCGAAGACACCACCGAACTGCTTCGCGCCCAGCGGCAATTGGCATGGAAAGAAGTGGCGCAGCGTGTGGCTCATGAGATCAAGAACCCGCTCACGCCCATCGCCCTCAGCGCGGAGCGGATCGGAAAGCACCTCGACCACGGCCGAATCGACTCGCCGAACATAGTCCGCAAGTGCAGCGAGATCATTCTGGGCTGTGTGGGCACTTTGCGCACGCTGGTCGACCAATTCTCAGCGTTGGCGCAATTTCCCTCTCCGCAGCCGCGCCCCTGCTGCATGAATCAGGTCGCAGAGGAGGCGCTGGCCCTTTTCGCCGGCCGGCTCAACGGCATCACTATCGAGCGCGACTTCGAACCCGGTCTGCCTACGGTCTATGCCGACCCGGAGGCGATCCGCCGCGCCTTGGCCAACCTCATCGACAACGCCGCCGAAGCCATGCAGGGCAGCCTGCTGCGGGTACTCGGCGTGGGCGCCGCATTGAGCGAGGATGGTGGGGCTGTCGAAGTCACAGTATCCGACACCGGCCACGGACTCACCGAAGAGATTCGCGAGCGGCTGTTCCTGCCTTTCTATTCGACCAAGCATCGCGGCACCGGGCTAGGTTTGGCGATCGCCGCCAAAATCGTGCAGGAGCACGGCGGCTCGATCCGCGCCGAATCCAACAGCCCCAAGGGCGCGCGTTTTTTGCTGCGGCTGCCCCTGATGGAAACCAACGGGCAAACGGCGGCTCTTGAAGCCGGCGCCGTAACCGCGGCGAAAGGGTTCTCCGGATGAATCACGTGCTGGTCGTCGACGACGAGACGGAGATTCGCACTTCCCTCGAAGAGATTCTTCGCGAGGAGGGCTATGGCGTGGCCAGCGCGGCCACGGCTTCCGACGCCGTGGTGTTATTGCAGGACGCGCCGTACGACGTGGTGCTGCTCGACATCTGGCTGCCCGATCGCGACGGTCTCGAAGTGCTGAGCGACATTCGCCAGATGCACCACAAATCCCGGCCGGAAGTGGTGATCATCAGTGGGCACGGCACCATCGAAACGGCAGTCAAAGCCACCAAGTGGGGCGCATACGACTTCCTGGAAAAGCCCCTCTCGCTCGATCGCACTCTGATTGTGCTCAAGAACGCAGTCGAGGCGCGGCGACTGCGCAGCGAAAACGAGGAGTTCAAGCGGCAGTTCAGCGCCGGCTCGGTGCTGACCGGGGAGAGCGTGCCGGTCAAGGCTCTGCGCCAGCAAATTCGCCTTATGGCGCCCACCAACGGCCGGGTGCTGATTTACGGCGAATCCGGGACCGGCAAGGAGCTGATCGCCCGTTCCATTCACGCCGAAAGTCTGCGCCGCGATCGGGTGTTCGTGGAGCTGAACTGCGCGGCGATTCCCGAGGCGCACATCGAGGCGGAGCTCTTCGGCTATCGGCACGGCGCGCACCCCGGCGGTCCGCTGGAACAACGCGGCACGTTGGAACGCGCCGACAGCGGAACCCTGTTCCTGGACGAAGTGGGCGATATGAGTCTGAAGACTCAGGCCAAGGTCCTGAGCGCGCTTGACGACCAGATGTTTACCCCCCTTGGCGGCGCCCAACCCGTCCGCGTGGACGTGCGCGTAATCGCTTCCACCAACAAGGACCTCGAAGAGGAGATCGGTAAAGGCAACTTCCGCGAAGATTTGTTTTACCGGCTCAACGTCGTTCCCTTTTTCGTGCCCCCGCTGCGCGAGCGGAAACAGGACATTCCGCTCTTGGCGCGCGAGTTTTTGGCGGATTTCGGCCGCCAATACGGACGGCCGCGCATCGAGATCGGCGAAGAAGCGGTCGATGCCCTCATGGCTTACCACTGGCCGGGGAATGTGCGCGAACTGCGCAACGTGATTGAGCGCGTTCTCATCCTCAATCCCCGCGTGCTGCGCATCGAGCGCAAACATTTGCCGCCGCTGACGCACAAACCCCGTTCCCGCTCCACGGGCGAATTTTCCAGCCTGCAGCAGGCGCGCGAGGCCTACGAACGCGAATACATCCTCAAAAAAATCGAAGAGGCCCGCAACAACATCAGCCACGCCGCCGAACTGCTGGGATTGGAGCGCAGCCACCTCTACCGCAAAATGAAAGCGCTGGACATCGTCGTTCGCGAATAGGTCCGAACGGCCCTATCAGATCAATTGGCCGCTGGGCGGCCGTTCTGTTGAGTTCGCCGGTCTCTGGGGCCGGCGCGCCGCTCCGTCTTGATTCTGCGCAGGTCGGGAGCGTTCATGCGGCGGTCCGGCAGGTCGGAGCGCCGGTCGCGAGGGGCCTCCATTGACGAAGGCAAAATGATGGGTCCGGGAGCGGGCTCAGGGTGCGATGGCCGGGTTTGCGCCTCACGCCCGGCAGCCGCACCTTGCCTATTTGCCTGGTCAACCGGCTCGGCTGCCGATTCGCGGCCGCTGGTGAGCATCTTGTTCAAGTTCGGGAAATCGACCCGATGCGACTCCACGAAATCGACGCCGTCGGCGGTCAGCGTGTATTGCGCGTTGTCCGCTTTGCTGACATACCCCTTCTTCAACAAATACCAGAGCGTAAATTCAAGGTAATCGCGTGGGAAACCCATGCGATCTTCGATCTCGGCAAGAGAAACTTCAGGCAAATTCGGATTTGTGCGGCGCCGGTGGTAGAGAACCGCCAGCACCGCGAGGCGGCGATTCAGCTCGCCTTCCATGCTGTCCATGAAATCGATCGACGAGGAGTACGGCTGGGGCGGGCGCCGCTTGCGAGACGCGTCGTACTCGGCGCGGCGCAGCCTGTCCGAAAGCACTTCGTAGGCTGTTTTCAGCAAGCGAAACTGTTCGGGATTGCCCGAGGCCGGGTTGTCAGGGTGGAACCGCGCCGCCAGAAAGCGATAGACGCGGTGAATGGTGTCCACGTCGGCATTGGGACTGATCTGAAGAAACTCGTAATAATCGACCATTGCGGATTCGGCGCGGTTTTGGCCCATCGAGGCATTTTAACCTGTCCGAAATGGACATAGAATCCCACCTTCGAAACCAAGTTGTGCCCCATGGGCCTGATGGCGCGCGGCGCGTGGTACGCTGGGGCGTCATGCGTCCGGCGGAACTTGCCGTCGATCAACCCGGCCCTCCTGCCGCTTCGCGCGAGCGCCCCTGGCTGTTCAACTTCCTTATCGCTCCCGACGCCGTAATCTCCATCGGCCTGGTCAGCGGTGCGCTGTCGTACCTCCTCCGCAATGAGGGAGTCGATCCTGGGCGCGGGGCCAGCCTCGTGGCCTTGCTCGCGCTGCCACATGCGACGTATTTCCTTTGGGGCGCGGCCACCGACTTCTGGATGCGCCGGCGCACCTGGCTCATGGTTGCGGCCGCCGCCGCGGCGGCCCTCTTGGTTTGGGCCTTTCACCAATCGCGCCTGGCTGCGCCGCAAGCCGTCGCACTGCTCTTTCTGAGCGCCTGCAGTGGGGATTTGGTGGTGGCCGCCTGCGGCGGCATGATGGGCGCGCTCAGGAGGGAAACCAATCGCCGTCGCGCGGGTAGTTTTTACCAAAGCGGGTCCTTGGCTTTCGGCGCCATCGCGCTTACCGCGTCGGTTTCGCTGACGCGGAGCATCTCGCTGGGCGGGTTGGGCTGGGTTCTCGCCGCCCTTATATTCCTACCCTCACTCGCCGCATTGGCCACCCCCGCGCAGCCGGTTCTCACAGGACAAAACGCCCCCGAAACTGCGGCGCGCGTCTGGCGCGAGTTCCACGCCACCTTCCTGCGCTGGGAAGCCATTCCCTACACCCTGCTCATCACGTTTCCCATGTGCAGCGGGGCCATGATCGGCCTGCTTCCCAGCTTGGCCCGCGATTACGGCGTTTCCGGGACCCAGGTGGCGTGGATCAACGGGCTGGGGGGCGCGCTGCTCGCCACCGGAGGCGCGCTGGCGGCGTCGCTGATCCCGGTGCGGGTGCGCGCGCCTATCGCCTTCCTGATCGCCGGTCTTCTCAATGCCGCCACGCTGACTATCCTGGCTCTCGGTCCACAACGCCCGGCGGTCTATTTCACCGGAACGGCGCTCTTTCTCTTTACCATTGGCGGTTGCTACGCCTTGTTCACGGGCGTGGCTCTGGAATTTATGGGCAGCTCCGGCAAGAGTGGCGGCGCGCGGTACGCCATCATTAACTCGCTCGGCAATCTCCCCGTGGCCTACATGTCCTGGGTTGACGGCAGGGGTTACGCGCATTGGGGCCCTCGCGCCATGCCCGGCATCGACGCCGTTCTCAGCGCTGCCGGAGCCGCGCTCCTGCTGTCCCATTTCCTCGTCAGCCGCCGCTCCAAATCGATAGGGGATCCAGTGGAGCCGCAGAAGGCATGAGCGCAGCCAATTTCGCACCTGTCCGGAAGCGGACGGCGATTTGCGAAATCGGACAGCCGTCCACCGCGCCGGAGCGAGGAGCCAAGGGTTATCTTTTATCGTGTCCATTCGATCGCTTCCCGGCTTACCACGCCGATTTGGAAGCGGAATTGCGTTCGCTTTCCGTCAAGAGGTTCAGCCATGGCTTATTTTGAGCGCATGCGGGACGTAATCTCAGAGCCTTTTAGCGCCGATGTGATCCGGCAGCGGAACGCGGCAGGCTGGCAAATGGTTTCCATCGAATGGCGGCGCGAACTGCCCGACACGGAGGCGCCGAGGGAAAGCGCTTTCTCCGAGGAAATCCCTTACGGCTTGCGCATCTCGGATGATTGCAAGCGGCTGGAAACCGAACCGCGCGAGCGCCAGGCGCTGATCGAAATGATGGACGGTTTAGCGCAGGATTTTCCCTATTCCGCCATTGTCAGCGCCCTGAACGAGAAGGGATTTCGCATGCGAGACGGGCGTCGCTGGAATCGCGTGACCGTCTTTAATATGATTCCCCGGCTCATCGAGGTCGGGCCGCAGCTATTCTCGTCGGCGGAATGGCGGAAAAGGCGGATGCACTTTGAGCGCGCCCAGCCGCCTCAGGAGATTTGACGCAGATGGGATGGAAAGGAACGAAATGGCGGCCCCTGGCGAGCGCTCTCCGCTGCCGTAAGACCTATGTTCGGACAGGGAGTTGAACGAGCGCAAAATGCGGAGTCCGGCGCCAATTTTGCCGTAGAATCTGGGTATGACTGACCGGATGTCGCTTACCCTCGCCCAAGCCGATCCCCTTGTAGCCGCCGCCCTCGAACAGGAAACCCTCCGCCAGCACGAAGGGCTGGAGATGATTGCCAGCGAAAACTTCGTTTCCGAAGCCGTACTGGAGGCCGCTGGTTCCGTTTTTACCAATAAGTACGCCGAGGGTTACCCCGGACGCCGCTATTATGGCGGCTGCGAGTTTGCGGACATCGTGGAGAACTTGGTTCGCGATCGCGCCCGTCAACTCTTCGGGGGCGAGCACATCAACGCGCAGCCTCATTCCGGCTCTCAGGCCAACGCCTCAGCGTATGCGGCAGTATTACAGCCAGGCGACACCATCCTGGGCCTCGATCTTGCCCATGGCGGCCATCTCACCCACGGCCACCGGCTGAGCTTCAGCGGCAAACTCTATCGGCCTACTTTCTATCATGTGCGGCGAGACACCGAGCAAATCGACTACGACGAGCTCGAAGCCGTGGCCGAAAAAGAGAAGCCCAAAGCGATCATCGGCGGGGCCAGCGCCTATCCGCGCCTGTGGGACTTCGCGCGCATGCGCCAGGTCGCGGACAAGGTGGGCGCGATTTATATCTTCGATATGGCGCACATCGCCGGCCTGGTGGCGGGCGGCGTGCATCCTTCGCCGGTGCCGCATGCGCACATCACCACCACCACCACCCACAAAACCTTGCGTGGCCCGCGCGCAGGCCTCATCATCTGCACCCAAGACCTGGCGCAGGCGGTGGATAAGGCGGTTTTTCCCGGCCAGCAGGGAGGGCCGCTGGTGCACGTGGTTGCGGCCAAAGCAGTCGCGCTCGGCGAGGCGTTGCGGCCGGAATTTCGCGCCTACGCGACGCAAATCGTGGCGAACTGCAAGGCGCTGGCCGAGGCGATGTCCGAAGCCGGCTTCCGGCTCGTTTCAGGAGGCACGGACAATCACCTGATCCTGGTCGACGTTTTCCAAAAAGGGATATTGGGCTCCGAAGCCGAACTGGCGCTGGGCAAGGCGGGCGTCACGGTCAACAAGAACTCCATTCCCTGGGACACCAATCCTCCGCTCAAACCTTCGGGCATTCGCGTGGGCACTCCGGCTTTGACGACGCGTGGCATGAAGGAGCCGGAAATGCGGCAGATTGCAGTGTGGATCGCCAAAGCCCTGGAGATGCGAAACGACGACGCAGTTTTAGAGCGCATCCGCGGCGAAGTGGCGGAGTTAGCCAACCAGTTCCCGCTCTATGCGTGGCGGCGTCCGCCGGTTGCGGTTCACGCCTACTGAACCTCGCATAATAGAGTGACAACTGGCGCGTTTGGCGGTAAGCTGAGGGCATGACCGGAGTCAGTGTGGAAGGTCGGGACTTTGCCGCCATGCAACGCCGCCGCCGGACAGGGGCGCGACTGTTTGCCGCCGGTCGCCTGTCGCAGGCTGAGATGGCGCGCGAACTACACGTCAGCCGACA